>JAKORQ010000458.1 GCA_029777755.1 Planctomycetota bacterium | reverse complement strand
CGCCCACCACCGTCACCGTTACCGTTTCCGGCAAGGCTGATGAGCAGGGGAAGTATCAACTGCATCAGCAGGTCGTGAACCGCTATGGCGAGGTGGCCGAGCTGCCGGTCATTGAGATTGAACTGAAAGACCAGTGGCAGCAAAAGGTCGATGTTCCGGTCGAGTATTACGGACCGACAACCTACAAGGCGTGGGTTGTGAAAGATGGCGAAGGCCAGGTTATTGCTCGGGATGAGCAGTTCCTGATCAAGCCTGTACCCGTGCCGCGGCTGACGCGCGAGCAGCGAGACAAGTCCGTGTTTGGCACCTGCCTGCATTGGGACGCGGACTGGAAGGTGCTTGCCGCGATGGGAATCCACTGGGCACGCGATTACTCCTGGGGATGGCTGGGCCATGCCGAGAACTGGCCGGTCGCAGCAAACAGGATGAACTTTGCAAATGTCGAGCCGTCTGCTGACAGTGCGGGGATCACCATCCTGCCGATCATGCAGCAGGCATTCCGCACGCCGGACAAGAAGTTCTTCATCGAGGATACCGACAAGATCTCGGCGGCATACAAGCGGCTGAGCACGGCCCTGCCGCAACTGAAGTATTGGGAACTGGACAATGAAGCCGACCTGGTGCATCGCAGCCAGGATTCGGACGACTATCGCAAGTGGTTTGAGACTTACCTGAAGTACATCGTGGCGGCCGACAAGGGGCTGAAGGAAGCCGGCAATGGCGCCAAGGTCGTGCTCAATGGCGAGGCCGGCATCCATCCCGAGCGGGCGCAGTTGCTCATTGACAAGGTCGGCGACCATTTCGATGTCGTGAACTACCACTTCTACTGTGGTGCGGTTGCCCCTGAGCTGTCGCAGGAGGACATCAACACGGGCGCCGAGAATCGCCCGCGCAAAACGTCATTCCTCGACTCAGTGCGGGAGATCAACCAGATCGCCAAGCGTGCCGGCAAAGAGGCATGGCTGACGGAGATCGGCTGGTCGGCCCGGTCCGGGGCGGCCGTGGGTGACCGACTACAGTCCGCGTATCTCCAGAGGATCTACCTGCTGGCCCGCTGGGCCGGGACGGACAAGGTCTTCTGGTTCTGGGACCGCGAGCTGGGCACTTCCGGCCGATTCAGCAGCATGGAGCTGATCGACTACAAGGGCAAAGGCGCGAAGCCGGCAGGGGCGGCCATGGCGGCAGTGTCGAAGTTCACGGCCCAGGCCGAGTATCTCGGGTCTGTGGACATCGGCGATGACCGCTGGTGCCTGATCTTCCGTCGGCCGGAGGGTGGATTCCTGGCGGCCGCGTGGGCGGTGCAGAACGAGTACGACTTCCCACAGGAACTCGCCAGCGCCGCCGAGGCCTATGAGATGTACGGCAATCCGCTGCGCGAGAAGAAGCTCACTGCCGAGCCGGCGTACGTGATGTTGGATACGATTCCGGCCGGGTGGCAGCGGCAACTTGCGGTTGAACTGGTCGGACCTACCGTCATTAACGTCTACCGTGGCACCGATACTCAGGTCGACATTCGCGTGCCGGCCGAGGGCGAGATCTCCTTCAGCGGCCTGTCTGAGGGTATTGAGCCTGGAGATGTGAAGGCGGATGGCGAGGTGCGATCCGCCACCCTGCGGGTGCTGCCTTCCGCATCAGCTGGTTCGTATCCCGCAAAGGCGGTGGTGAAGGGTGATGGCTGGGAGAAGAGCTTTGCCCTGAATATACGCGTTCGCCCGGCTGTGGATGTGGTGGCCGCTCCGTTTGTCGCGGGTCAGCCCACGACGATCGAGCTTAGGAACCTCATCGATCAGGCCACGGAAGTGAAGTTCCAGCCCGGCAGTGGCCAGGTGCAGCCGGAAACCGTCCCCCTCAGCGCGAATGGATCGGCGAGGGCGACATACACTGCCCCGGCCGATGCCGCGGCATCGGTACCGCTGACGGTGACGCTTGCCAATGGCGCCACGCAGCAGTACTGGATTCGCCCGCGCGACCTCGTTGTACCCCAGGCCGGCGAGATCACGCTGGATGGCGATCTTTCTGACTGGCCGGCCGGCGGTGAGATCCCCGCCAACGCGCTGCGCGTGGAGGGGCCGATAGAGAACTTCAGCCCGTCCTTCAAAGTTGCCTGGTCTGGCAAGGGTCTGTACGTCGCCAGCACCATCCCGGTGGGCGAGAACTTCAAGGCCCCGGAGCGGCCGGAAGACTTCTGGGAGTGGACGAGTGTTGAACTGTCTATCCTCGCAGCACCGGAGGATCAGCGCGACCCGGCCAGGCAGCATCTGTTCTGGTTTGTCCCACAGCAGGAGAATGGAACCTGGCGCGTCTACTCGGGTGAATGGCAGAAGACCATGCCCGATGGCAGCAAGCAGACTCTCAAGGACGACAAGCGGTTTGCGTCGGCCATGAAGTATGACGGCCAGAACGTGATCATGGAGGTACTGATCCCCAATGATGTGCTGGGCGGCGCTCCGTCCGCCGGGGCGATGTGGCCGATGACCGTGCACGCCAAGAAGGCCGTTGCCCTGAGTCCGCGTACCCTGGGCGTTTGGCCCGGCGGCAGGGGCGGCGCATTTGCCGGTTGGGGCAGGCTACGCTTTGCCGAATAGCCCCAAACATTGAGCCGAAAACATCAGGAGGCGAGAACTCTTAATTGAGGTCTCGCCTCCTGATGTCTTTTTGGGGATGGTGTCGACTACTGCTGATGCGGCTCGATCAGGTCTTCCTCCAGGTCGTCGCTGAGCGTGCCTTCCCACATCTTCACGCCATCGATATGCGCTGAGCGCGCCAGCATGTGCGTTCCCACCGGGCCGGCGACGAACTGGAACAGGATCACCAGCACGGCCTTGGTGGACGCGGCCAGTGTGGATGAGCCCTCAGCATGGGCTTCCCCCGACGTTCCCAACGCGATGAAATGGAACACTGCGGCCAGCAGCATCCCGGTGATTCCCAGCGTTATGCACTTGCTGGCGGCGATGATGCGCAGGTAGACATCCGGCAGGCGCAGCACGCCCAACGCTCCCACAAGCAGGAAGAACAGGCCAAAAAGAAGGGCGGCCGAGGTCAGCACATTCAAAAGCATCAGGTGATCCATCGTCGCCTCCTCATCTGGGTGGTTCGTGGGTTTCACGGATGTCGGGAAGCTCGTCGGCACGATGCCGCCGATGGGGACGCACCATGTACTGGGCGACGGCTACCGTGGCGCCAAACCCCACCAGGGACAGCACCAGTGCCCCGTCGAACAGGACTAGCGAGTTGATGCGCATCGTCAGCAGGATCACCAGGGCCACCACGTGGATGGCAATGGTGTCCAGCGCAATGGCACGGTCCGCCAGGTGCGGGCCGCGGAAAATACGGATGAGGCACAACAGGGCGCCGGCGGCCACGGTGATGATGCCGATCTCCACCATCCGCTCCACCAGCGTCTGGTGCCAGGCCTGTTCCGCTAAAAACCAGTTCATCAGAATACCTCCGACTGCAGCCTGCGCTTCAGGCCTTCCAGTTGAGCGAGCGCCTCATCCTTGTTCTCCGCGTACATGCAATGCACATAGAATGTCCGCCGATCCGGGGCGATATCCACCACCAGCGTTCCGGGCGTGAGGTTGATGGCGTTGGCCAGGATGGTCCGCTGCGCCGCAGTCAGCCCGGTGACATCGAAACGTACGATCCGTGGCGTCACGCCGATGCCGGGGGTGAGAATCTCGTACGCGATCTGCAGGTTGGCGATAATCAGGATGCGGATGAAATAGAGCGAAAACCGCAGCAGGTCGCGCACCTTGGTGCCGTAGCCCTCCAGCACTGTTACGCGGCTGTACAACCCCAGCAGCAGATGCGCCAGTATAAAGCCGCTGGTTAGCGTGAAGAAGTCGAACGTACCCCAGGTGAAGCACCAGAGGACGGCAAGCATGATGTTCAGCAGGAACATCGTCATGGCGCCATCTCCTCCTTCGCGGCCGCATCCACGAGGCGAAGCGGGTGGATCTGCTGTGGTCCAAGCACGGCGTCGATGTATGCCGACGGCTCGATGACATTGCGGGCTGCCTGGTGCGCCGCCCGCACAGACGGCTCTGCCCCCAGTCCCAGCGCCAGGGAGGCAACCACCAGCAGGGCGGTGGCCGCCATGGCTTTCGTGACCTTAAGCGGATGCTTTTCAGGATGCCCTGTTCCTGCGGCAGGAGCCGGCCTGGCACGATTCCAGAAGGCGTAGCTCCATATTTTCACCATGCTCAGCAGAGTCAGCACGCTGGTCATGATGGCCACCGCGGCCAGCAGGTAGTAGCCGCCATGCATCGCCTCGCGCAGCAATACCAGCTTACCAAAGAAGCCGCTGGTTGGGGGCAGTCCCGCCAGGCTCAGGGCCGCCAGCATAAACAGGACACCCAGCCACGGCGCTTTTTTCGCAAGGCTGCCCATGTGGTCCAGGCTGTCGCTGCCGGCATAGCGGCACATCAAGCCACCGCACAGGAAAAGACTGGTCTTCACGATCATGTTGTGCACGATGAAGTAGATCCCGCCCGTGATGGCCAGCTCGCGGGTGTCGGTTGTCAGGCCGATCCCCAATGCCAGCCCGGCCGCCAGCACCATGTACCCAACCTGACTAATGATGTGCACGGAAAGAATCTTCCGCACTGAGTTCATGGAAACGGCCCCGAGTACGCCCAGAAACATCGTGAACGCGGCGGTAGTCAGGAGCAGCGGCCGGACCGTTTCGCCCACCGCGCTATCCCATGGCCCAAAGACCATCACGAACACTCGTATCAGCACATACGCGCCAACCTTGGTGAGCAATCCGCCGAGAACCGCTCCCAGGCCGGCTGGTACCGTCGGGTAGCTGTCGGGCAGCCAGAACCATGCAGGAAACAGTGCCGACTTCACCCCAAATGCCAGCAGCAAAAGGCAGATCGCCGGCACGGCCGACGACGGGATCGCGCCCGAGTGGCTGAGTCGCGCCAGGTCGGCGAAGTTGAGCGTACCCACGTGGCCATATATCAGGCCGCAACTTGTCACCAAGACCATCGATGCCAGCAGGTTCAAGAGCACGTACTTGTACGCCTGCCGCATCTGCCCGCGCGATGTCCCCAGCACCAGCAGGGCGTAGGAAGACATCAGCATGATCTCAAACGCCACGAACAGGTTGAACAGGTCGCCGGTCACAAGGCTCCACTGCACACCCAAGGCCAGCAGGTGGAAAAGGGGATAGAACAATCCCCCGGCCGTATCCCTCAGTTGCTCGTCGCAATAGGCGTAGGTAGCCAGAAGCACCAGCGCCGCGGCCATCAGCATGATGGCAGAGAAACCGTCCACCACCAGGGATATGCCAAAGGGCGCAGGCCAGTCGGCCGCCTGAAGTACCAGTATGCGATCCTGGCCGACGACAGTGCAGAGTATCCCCAGCGCCACCAGGAGATTCAGCGTCAGCCCTGCATACCCGATCAGGCGGCGCATGCCCATGCGCAACTCAGTGATGAGCGACAGCACGCCCGTCGCCATCGGGATTGCGATCGCGAGGATGATGAGCTGTGCATTCATCAATGCGCCTCTCCCGTCTCGGCTACCGCTGAAGGTAACGCATGATCGGGCTCAACCGTGTGTTCTTCCGGCATGGTCGCCAGTTCCGATGTCTCCAGCGTTCCGGTGCGCCGCCACATCACCACCAGCAGCGTCAGTAGGAATCCCTGCACGGCAAACCCGATGACGATCGCAGTCAGCACCAGCGCCTGTGGTAGGGGGTCAGCCAGTACTTCCAGGGCATTTCCTTCTCCCAGCACCGGTGCGAACATGCCGTGGGGAAGTCGTCCCGCCTCGACGATGGTCAGGTTGGCGGCGTGGCTCAGGAGGAAAAAGCCAATGCAGACTTCCTTCAGCTCCCGCCCCATCATCAGGTAGATGGAGACTGTGAAGAGAACCCCGATCACGATGGCCATGAACAGTGTCATCGTGCCTCCGATTCCGTGCTGAGGGCATTGATCATCGCCAGGACCACTCCCAGCACGACCATGCCCACACCCAGGTCAAACACCAGTGCCGTCGTCCATTCCAGCGGGCGATCCACCCCTGGAATAGTGAAGTAGCCATAGCGGCTGGTGAGGAACGGGCGCGACAGTACCATCGGCGAAAGCCCCGCACCCAGCACCAGCATCAACCCGATGCCGATCATCTTCCTCTCGGTGACCAGCATCATGTGGCGCAGGCTGGTTCGGCCATGTGCCATGCGATGGGCGATGAGCGCCATCGCTCCAACCAGTCCCGCGACGAATCCACCGCCGGGCGAGTGATGGCCCTTTAGGAAGATGAACAAAGCAAACAGCAACCCCAGCGGAACAATCAGCTTGGTCGCCACGCGCAGCGGTTCGCTGGTCAGGCTGTAACCGTGCATCCACGAGTGCTCGCCGCGCGATCTCACCATGCGTGAAATCGCTGGCCGGGATAGCGCAGGACGCTCGTGATGCAGCGGCAGATGCACGCGCCGCCCCGATCCGCTGGTTCGCCGTGCCTTGCGCTTAAGCAGCACAATCACACCCAGCGCCGCGATCCCGAGTACGGTTATCTCGCCGAAGGTGTCCAGACCGCGGAAATCGACCAGGATCACGTTGACGACATTTTTCCCACCTCCGCCGGGGTGTCGGCCTTCCACGTCCTGTCCTTCATAGGCGTTGCGGATGTAGAACTCGCCGGGATGGGCATAGGTGTCGCCATTGGCGCTTACATAGCTCATCGTCGGTCGATCCTGCATGGAACTGGCTATGGTAAGGCATGCCATCACCACGCCGGCCGCGATGGCGATCACCAGTCTAAGGATCGGGGCAACCGACTCCCTCCTGGCGGGCATGGTGCGCGGCAGCAGCCCCAGGGCCAGCAGGAACAGGATCATGCCCACAATCTCAATGGAAACCTGGGTGAGCGCCACGTCCGGTGCGGCGTAGCAGTAGAAGATGCCGGCCACCCCGTATCCCACGGTTCCCAACAGCATGATTCGTCCGGCACGATGATGGATGAACGGCAGCAGCACCGCCGCAATGACTATGATGCTGCCGATGGCAAACTCGGGTACGCGCCTGCTCCATTGCGTTTTCGCGATATCCTCGAGCGTGATGCTCGGCCAGGCGCCGGTGTATGCCATTCCCCAGACACATAGCCCAACCAGGGTGGCGCAGACTATGCCGATGTACGTGCGCAGGTTGCCCGTCTGGAGGATCGCAAACAGTTTTCCTCCGCTCTTGGTGGCGAGGTTGTAGAACCAGTCGAACAGCCCGTCATGCCAGTCGTGGATAGCCGACCGCCATACCGGCCCGTGTGCCAGCAGTGTGGGGATCACCGCGAGAGCGGCTCCCGACACGATCGACAGCATGCTCAATGCCAGTGGCACGCTGGGATGAGTGAACGCATGCCAGACGCTGGGCAGGTGGTCGAAACCCACCTGGTTTCTCTCCACGATGCGCGCCAGTGGATTGAGCAATGCCGGGAACATGCCACCGATGAGTTGGATGGCGATCAGGATCGCCGCCGGTACCCACAGCATTGATGTCCAGAAGGGGCTCTGGATGGCGTGATAGTCCTCGTAGGCGATGCGCTCCTCCTCAGCCTCCGGGTCATGGGGAGACTGGTACTCCGCATACGATTCCGGGCCCAGTAGGGTGAGGGCAAAACGCACGAAGATCGCCACATTTATCGCCCCCTGGACCACGACCCCCGCCAGCACGCACAAGGGCAGGAGCTGGCCGGTTGCCTGGTAGGCGTTGTACGCGCCGTAGAGGAAAAACTCCTTGGAGATAAACCCGAGCGTGAACGGCCCGGAGGCCATGGAATAGGTCGCCAGCAGCAGCATGATCGCCAGCCGCCGCTCAGTTCGCCCCTGGTAAAACAGGCCGCACAGGTCGCGCACATCGCGCGTAAACCACACGTGGGCGATGGCCCCGGCCAGGATGAACAGGGGTGCCTTATATACTGCATGGTTGAAGATCTGGGTCAGGTCCCACAGAACGGTCGGCTTATCTCCGCCCAGTGCTGCCAGGCCATACATGCTGATCAACAGCCCAAGCTGGCTGACCGTTGTATAGGCAAAGATCAGTTTCAGGTCGGTCTTTCGCAGGGCTATGTATGCCCCGATGACCATGGTGATCACCCCGATGGGCACCAGCAGCCAACTCCAAAGATCCAGCTGCGAGAGCGTCCCCGACAGTCGCGCCAGCAGGTAGACGCCGGCCTTCACCATCGTGGCCGAGTGAAGATAGGCACTTACGGGGGTGGGCGCCGCCATGGCATCCGGCAGCCAGAAATGCAGCGGCCACTGCGCACTCTTGGCCGCCGCCCCGATGAAGATCAGTATGAAGGCCGCCGATACTGCTTTCCCGGAGAGCGTCAGTCCTTCCAGGGACGAAAAACTCCACGTGCCGGCGGTGATCCCCAGCAGGATCAATCCCCCCATCAGCGCCATCCCGCCTGCGCCGGTGATGATGAACGCCTGCAGGGCATTGCGCACTGCGGCCGAGTCCTCCCGCTCCCAGCCAATCAGCAGGAATGAACTGACCGAGGTTATTTCCCAAAACAGCAGCAGCAGGATGAAGTCGTCGGCCAGTACGAGCCCCAGCATGCCTGTCATGAACAGCATGAGGCTCGGATAGATGCGATAGAGGGCGTTCTGGTCCGGGCCGAAGTATGCCCGGGCGTAGAGGGTTATCGGTATGCCGATGCCGGCCACCAGCATCGCGAAAAACCAGCCCAATGGATCGGGGTTAAAGCTCCAGGAGAGCTGGAGAGAGGGCATCCACTCAATGCCCACCGGCCCGGGTTCGGCTCCGCCGACGGTCCTCGCTGCTATCAGGGCACCAAGGGAAAGGGCGGGAGCGAGCACCGAGATCCATACACGCGACCCGATCGCCCGGCGCGGCAAAGCCATGGACAAAGACACCCATGGCGGCGGGCACCATGACAGCGAAACTGAGCAGCGCAAGTAGAGCCATAGGCACTCACACCGGGACCGCAAATCGCTCCCAAAGGGAGCAATCATCGCAACTTAACGGGATAAACCGACGAATATTAGTCATCGCTCCGGACAGGAGCGATGCGAGTGCAGGATATTCCCTGCGGGCAGTTATATGCAGATATGGATGGAATGCAACGGGTTCGCGCCGAAGCTCTATTGAAGGGCACTCATGGCATGGGATGGCTTTGCCAAGTCCTTCAGGAGAGCCCTGATTTAGCAGTCGATTGGGCCGTCACACGGCAACTTTCGGCGTCTTGTGTGACTCCGGCTGGTCTTGTCGCAAGTAGGTCACAAGACGATTCTCGGATCTCTCCCCTTTCGTAAAATTCGGCGCGGAACACATCCGGACCAGCTGTGGGGGAGTTTTCATCGCCGCCATGCGATCGACGAGTCAGTCGAACGCTTGCCGAAAGCGTACTCCGTCTGCTCGCAACCAATAGGCGGCCAGACCAACTGCTACAGGACCCCTCATAGCGTTACCCTCAAGCAGGATTAGATAATCGCGGGCGCGAGTGTGGCAACCTTCCTGCGGATCGCATCTCGTGCTTTGATGGTGGCCTGTCTCTTTCCTTGCAGTGAGGATCAAGCTGCTTCATAGCCCGTCAGTCATAGGTTTCGGGCGCTTCTCGCTTGGGGCGGGTTTTCCAGCGGCGGTGCACCCAGAGGTACTGTGCCGGGTCCTTGCGGACCGAGTCCTCGATCGCCCGGGTGTATCGCTGTGTTATGTACAGCAGGGGGTTATCCTCGTTGGCCCAGTCGGCCGGGTAGATGATGTCCTGCACGCCTATGTGGAAATGGAACGGCTTGTCGCTGCGGCGGGCGTAGCCGATCACCACTGGCACTTCATACTGCATTGCCAGCAGGCCGATTGACTTGTAGGTGCTCGCCTTTCGCCCGAAGAAATCGACGAACACGCCCTTTGACCCGGCGTTCTGGTCGGCGATCAGGCCGACGGCTCCCTTGTTCTCAAGTACTGGGATGATCTCGTCGGTCGCACCTTTCTTGGCGACGATCTTCTGGCCCTGCCGTTCGCGTACTCCCAGGACCCACCGGTTTATGTACGGGTTATCCAGTGGGCGAGCCACGCTGGTGGTTTCAAACCCAAGTGTCGCCAGTACATAGCCGAGCACTTCCCAGTTGCCGTAGTGGCCGGTGAGCATGAGCATGCCGGTCTTCTGGCGGATCAGCAGTTCCAGTGCTTCATCGAAGTTCTCGAACTCCACATGTCTGCGGAGGGTGTTGATATGGATGAGGCTGGTCGTGAAGACCATCTCAATCGCCAGCATTACCATATGCTGCATGCTCTGGCGTGCCATCGCGGCGCACTGTTTTTCCGACAGCCCAGGAAACGATCGCCGGATGTTGGCGATGGCCCGTTTGCGGTGCTTCGCATCCACTAGGTACAGCCCCGCGCCCAGGACACGGGCAAGCTGAAGGTTCATCTCGATGGGGAAGCAGTGCAGGAGCATGTTTGCGCACCTGACGATCAGGTACAGCAGATAGTCCAGCTTGGGATTGCGCGG
>JAKORQ010000042.1 GCA_029777755.1 Planctomycetota bacterium | reverse complement strand
TGCTGGCCGGAGCGATGTTGCTCTCGAACACCGGCCGGGCGATGGTGTACACCTGCACCAGGCGGATGCGGCACCCCCTGGCGCGCAGTTCAACCAGGCGCTGAACGTAATCGCCGATATCAGCGTCGGCCGGCGGCTGATTGGCGTAATCGAGGAACATCGATTGGACCACTATCTCGCGCCGCTGGCCGGCCGCCACGATCCCATCCAGCACACGTGCGAAGGGAATACTCGAGCGAACCATACGCTGATAGACACGCTCATTACCTGCATCCAGCTTGGCCCAGATCTCGCCGTTGTGGGTATCGAGGAAGGCCAGTGCCTTCTGCACGGACTGGCGGTCCAGCAGCGTGGCGTTGGTGATGATGACGATCTTTGTGTCATGCGCGCTGTATCTCTCCCGCAGCCGGGCGGCCAGCTCACAGGCCTCCCCGAAGACCGGGGATGATGTCGGCTCGCCATCGCCGCTGAAGGCGATATCGGCGAAGCGACGCAGCGGCAGGGGAGTAGTGTCGAATGGCGCGATCTTCCAGATCTCACCGGAGGTGACCAACTGCAGCATGGCATCCAGCTCATCGCCGAGCTGGCACATATCCACCTTCTCCGGCTTGCCCACGCCGCCAGTGCGATCCACACAGCAGTAGATGCAGTCGAAGTTGCAGATGCGGTCGGTGTTGAGATTGATGCCGACAGACAACCCGTTGCTGCGCCTGCTTATCACCGGGTAGACATAGCGATTATGCTCCCACTGGCGTGGATGACGGGAGAACAGCGGAGTCTGCGGCTGATCGTTAGCCATCTGCGTATAGTACGATTTCGCCGCTCACAGCGGGAGTGGCGCGGGGCATAAAGACAGCAAGCCCGGGAAGTAACCCGGGCTTGCCGTGTGATCTGCCTGCCGAGGACTACTTGGCCACCGGCTTCTTCCTGGCCCGCTTCACACCGGGGTTGAGGGCCTTGTCGAGGTTGCGCATGGCCTGACGGAGGCGCTCCTCGTTTTCCACCAGGGCGATGCGGACATACTTCTCGCCGCCGTCGCCGAAGGCCTTGCCTGGGGCAAGGGCGACTTCCGCCTCATCCATCATCCGCATGCAGAAATCGAGCGTGCTCTGGCCCTTCAGGTGAGCATCACTGATCTTGGCCCAGACGAACATGCTGGCCCGCGGCTTTTCGTAGGTCCAGCCGAGCTTATCCAGGCCGCGGCAGACGATGTCGCGGCGCTTCTGGTAGATCTTGTTCTGGGTGGCGTTGTCGACCTCGCACTGCCGCATTGCGATTACGGCCGCGATCTGGATGGGGGCGAAGATGCCGTAATCGTAATATCCCTTGATGGTGGCTAGCGCCTTGATCATCTCGGCATTGCCGGCGCAGAAGCCGCAGCGCCAGCCGGCCATGTTGTAGGTCTTGCTCATCGTGGTGAACTCGACCCCCAACTCCTTGGCCCCCGGCGTGGAGAGCAAAGAGGGAGCCTTGTAGCCGTCGAAGCAGACCTCTCCATAGGCGAAGTCGGAGATGATCATGATGTTGCGGCGACGGCACATCTCCACCGCGCGATCCCAGAACTCCTGTTCGATCGTCATGGCGGTGGGGTTGTGCGGGTAGTTGAGGATGATCAGCTTCGGCTGCGGATACAGCCCGTCGATCATCCGTTCCACGCGATCAAGGAATGCCTGGTCATTGCCCAGCGGCACGCGAATAGCATTTGCACCAGCCATGGCCACCGCGTACAGGTGGGCCGGGAAGGCAGGATCAGGCACGATGGCGGTGTCGCCCGGGCCCAGCAGCGCCAGGCACATGTGGCTGAAGCCTTCCTTGGACCCGATGGTGGCGATCACCTCGGTATCCGGGTCCAGTTCCACGCCGTACTTTTCCTTGTACTTCTTGGCGACCTCACGACGCAGGCCGGCGATGCCATTGGGCACGCTGTAGCGATGGTTGCGCGGATCGCGGGCGGCCTCCGCCAGCTTGTTGACCACGATCTCGGGCGTCGGGTCGGTGGGATTGCCCATGCCCAGGTCGATGATGTCGATGCCCGCGACACGCTTCTCATACTTCATCTTGTTGATGCGGGCGAAGAGATAGGGGGGCAAACGCTCGATGCGTTCGGCTACCTTGATCTTGAACGGTGATTCGCTCATTGGATGTTCCACTTGTCTGTTACTGCGCTCACCAGTTTACCACAATGTGAGGGCAGATGATTCCGTCTTGTTGTTGATGGCCCGGCCAGGCCGGGCGCATTTTACTGTTCTGCTGGAGATGTTGTCGGCGTCTGGTCCGGCGTATCCAAGCCGGACCTGGTCGCCGGCGGCCGGAGTTCCCCCTCGGCCGTCGCAGGAGTGTCAGTGTCCCCGGCGGCGTCGGGCTCGTCCGTCGCGCCAAGGAGCTCTCGATTCTGCAATTCACGCTGCCTGGCCAGCTCGCGGGCGATCTGGTCGCGCTCCTTGATCTGGTTCTCGCGCTGCGTGATGCGATCGCGGAACTGCTGGCGCAGGACAGGGTCCTTGATATCCAATGAGGTCATCGCCTTGCGGGCGAGCTGCTCGCGAAGCAGCTTCATGCGCTCGGTGACCCAGCGGTCATGGAGCTGCTGGTGAACCGAGTCACGCACATCCTCAAACTTTATCGCCTTCGGCGAAATCTTCTCGATGAGCTGCAGCAGGTGATAGCTGCCGTTGGCCTCAACCGGGTCGGAGACGTCGCCGGGGTTCTTCAGGGAGAATGCCACTTCCTTGAACACGTCCGGGAGCCCCTGTGTCTCGCGGCTGAAGGGCAGCAGTTCGCCGCCGGTGGCACGCGTGGCGGCGTTACGGCTCATCTGCCTTGCAACCTGCTGGAAGGGTACACCATCGCGCAGGCGAGCCTGGGCTTCCGCCACCTCTGCGATGTTGGCGAGCTGAATGTGCCGGATGCGAACGTTCTCGCCATAGAGGTTCAAAAAGGCCTCGCGCAGGTTCTCCTCGGTGATCTTGCCCTCGATCTGCTTCTCAACCACCTTGCGCAGATTGGCATTGGTGCGCATGAGCAGCTCGAACTCGGCCGTCGTCATGCGCTCACGGACCAGGGCCTGCTGCAGGATGAGCTTGGCGTCCGAGTTGAACTGCTCCCGCAGCTTCTCGGCCAGCGCCTGGTCCTGCTTCATCTCGGCGTCCTGGATCTTGTCCAGCAGGTCCTGGTTGGCTTCCTTGGCCATCAGGAACGTCGTTCGCTCTGTCTCGGCGGCGACATCCTCGTCGGTAGCCTTCAGCCCTTCCTTCTCTGCCAAGGCCTCGGCCAGTTCCACCTGCACCACCCGCAGCAGCATGTCCAGCCCGCTGGAGGCGATGAGCATGTCCACTACCTTGTCGCGGGAAATCTCGATGTCGTCGATGACTGCGATAGGGGGCTGCTGCGCGGCTACAGCAACCTCAGGCGTCGTGGCGACGGGTGAGGCAGCCGTATCTTGCGAGGCAGGTGAATCCGAAGGCGAAAGGGATGGCGCAGCGGCGATTGGAGGCGCCTGGCGCCCGCCGCAACCCACGGCCGAGCCTGCAGCTATGAGCAAGGCAAGAACTCGTCTCAAACCATCTCCTCGCGTCTGGACAAAACGGATGCGCCAGTATCAGAGGCCGCTAAATTGGTGTCAAGAACACCCCGGCAAAAGTGATGAGCCAGTCGGGCAAATGGTGCGATTGCTCTCCGCCGGGGAACCAAAAACAAAAGCACGCGAGCGTTCGCCCGCGTGCCCTGTGTTGTAACGTTTGGGGTTTTACACGGCCGTGACTTCAACCAAATCCTTCACGCTGTTGAGGTCCTTGAGGACCTGGGCGGTAATGGTCAGGGTAGCTGCGGAGCCACGGGTGATCTCAGGATGGACCTTGTTGGGATACTTGGTCCAGATCCGGCCGCCACGGCGCTTCGGCTTGGCAGCAAAGTTACGGGAACGAGCCTCGATAGGCCCGGCCACGGCCGAATCGGTCATGAACAGGCGCTCAAGTGTTTTGCGGGCAGCTTCCCGGTTCACGGCCTTGTTGATTGTCACTTTAACGGTCTGGCCAGCCTTGAAATCCATACTGTCCTCTCAATCGGTTCGGTCAAAATCGAGCCAAGAAGTATAGCGACGACGAAAATTCAGGCAAGAGGCGAACGCCGGCCCTTGTATTGCTCAGAATTTGACGCGATCAAAATCCAATTCGAATATTGCGAATCGAAACGTGCGTCTCACGCCTTCCCCAGCCAGAACGCCACTATAAGTATCAGCAGCACGATGGTTGTGATGGCGCTGAAGATCCAGTCTCGCTGCAGGGCGAAGGCGGCGATGGAGGTAATCACCCGCAGAACCGGCGTGGAGATCAGCAGGAGCAGCCCCAGCATGATGACGGCGGGGGCTTCCAGCCGGAACGCTCCCTTTACAACTGCCATCGGGTGATGTGGGTAACCTTCGCCGGTCGCGGTGATCTGGTCGGCACGCAGCTCGCCGCCGAGGTACTCGGGGTGCTGGATGAAAAGCAGAACCAGTCCGATCAGGATGATCGCCACGCTGCTGATTACGCCGGCCGAGAGCAGGTTGCCCAGAATATTCTCGACCAGTTCCCGGCGATTGCCGGTGTTGCTGGTCTGTGAGGTGTCGCCAGTCATCCGCGTACTCCCTTCAGCAGCATCTGGACGGCCACTACCAGAAGCACGGCCATGAAAGCCAGCTTGAGCGACCTGGCCTCGATCTTGCGCAGCATGCGCGAGCCAACGGTGGCTCCCAGCAGTACGCCGGTGGCGACCGGCCCGGCGATCAGCGGGTCGATATCGCCGCGGGCGAAATAGACCGCCGCACTGGCTGCCGCCGTCGTACCCATCATGAAATTGCTGGTGGCGGTGGCTGACTTCATCGGCATGTCCATTGCCAGTGACATGATCGGCACCTTCATGATGCCTCCCCCCACACCCAGCAGGCCGCTTACCAGCCCGGCAAAGCCACTCACGATAAAGCCGAACCTGCTGCGGCAGACGCGATAGGTCACATCCTTGCCCGTGGCCGGGTCGTGATACCCGCCGTGCAGAGCGAGGCGGTCGGCGATCGGGTCCGGGCGAAGTGGGCGCTGATGTCCCTCCTTCTGCCGGCTCATGGCAACAGCGGTGGCGGCCATCAGGCACCCGAAGAGCACGTACAGCACGCGATCGTCAAGAAACCCCGTGACAAATGCCCCGAGGATGGCGGCCAGGGTGGTGGAGGGCTCCAGAAACATGCCAACGCGGATGTTGGCGATGTGGCTTTTCACGTAAGATGCACCGGCGCCGGAGCTGGTGGCGATGACGGAAACAATTGACGCGCCGATGGCGTACTTGATGTCATGTACGCCCAGCAGCAGGGTGAGCATGGGTACGACGATCAGCCCGCCGCCCAGCCCCAGCAGCGAGCCGACAAGGCCCGCCACGGTTGAACCGGCGAAGGCCATCAGCATGAATAGAACTGGTGTCATGGAAAGTTGAGATTGTACGCCCGCGGCCGATTGTTGCACGCTGAGACGAATCATGAGCGAAGGTCCCACCGCCATCGAGCGCTATCGCCAACTCCGGGAGCAGATCTCCAGCGGCAAGGTTCGCTCACTGGAGCAGATGCACTGCACACACCTTACATGTCGGCCCGGATGCCACGAGTGCTGCGTGAACCTCACGGTCTTTCCTGTGGAGTTCTATGCCATACTCGATGACCTGCGGCTGGCGGGCGTGACGAAGCTTGACTTCGACAGGGAGGCATCCTGCGGATACCTCAAGGACGGGCTTTGCACTATCTACCAGGTTCGCCCGATGATCTGTCGCACCCACGGGCTGCCGATAGCCTTCCTCAATATGGATGCCGATGAGCCGGAGATGAGCGTCTCGTTCTGCCCCAAGAACTTCATCGATGCGGATGAATCGATCTTTAGCGAGGAAACGACGCTCAACATCGACGAGCTGAACTACCAGATTTACGAGGCGAACCTGCGGTTTATCGAGGAAAATCCCCAGCTTCAGCTTGCGCCCGATTCGCGCATCTGCCTGTCAGATCTTCCACTATATCTGGATCAACAGGTAGCGAAGAAACGATAACAATTTTCCGTTGACTTGCACGGATCGCCAGAGTTATCGTGCAACTGTTGCGATCAGTTGAGGTTGGCAGGTAAGGCCTAACACAGGAGGTCACATGTCAAGGCATTTCAGTCTCGCGGCCGCTGCGATTGCCGGCTCAACAGTTGCGTATGCGGCCAATCCAGCGGAGTTTCTCGTCTATAACTACGATCGGTACGACAACGGTATCTCCACCGACTCAAATGACCTTGTCGGCCGGTTGTTTGTTCCCGCCAACTATGACCCGAACAAGAGTTACCCGCTGGTAACCTTCCTTCACGGCAATGGCGAGCGGAGAAGTGCCGAGGGGGGCGCCGGCAATACCTGGCAGGTCAACGGCAACATCGACAACCTGCTGAAGTTTGCCAAGTCCCAGGAGTTCATCATCTATGCGCCCCAATGCTGGGGTGGCTGGGGTGCTGATCACCTGAACACCATCGCCAACCAGATTGCCAAGCTGACGACCGAATACAGCGTAGACCAGAGCCGCATGTACATAACCGGCCTGTCGCTCGGAGGCGGCGGAACGATGGACATCGCCGGGCGTTACTCGCATATCTTTGCCGCGGCTGTAAACATCTGCGGCGTGTCGGGGTCTGACCGCACGGCTGCCCTGGCGACCTTGCCTATCTGGATGCACCATGCCAGGAACGACTCTGTGGTGGACGTCAATGCGTCGCGGAACCGGGTGAACAACATCCGCACTGCCAAGGGGCTTCCCACTGTCAGTTTCCCCGCGAAGAACTCCACGGAATTCTACTATTACGACGATGGCATGCTCCGTTACAGCGAGTATGGCTCAGGCGACCATTACATCTGGGGCAGTGTCTACAACAATCCGGATGTGTACGACTGGATGCTCTCCAAGACCAAGACCATCCCCACGATACAGCCTGGCGACACGCTGCTGTTTGACGTGGGTGCCACCGAGGTAACCAGTACCGTCAATGGTCAATACTGGAACAGCACCAACTACGGGCTTGGACGAACCACCGCCGCTGCACGATCCTTTGCCCGCACATCCGAGGGATACGGCACCAATGTAACGCTGTGGGTGGATGATCCGTTCCCCAGCGAGAACACCAGCGACGCTTCGCCGGTAAATGGCGATGGCTGGCTGGTGAGCGCGGCGAATATGGGCGTCATCAGGCTCTCCGGCCTTGATCCGACCCTGTCGTACATGCTGGAGATCTTTGGCAGCAGCACCTCGTCGAACTCCCGCACACGCTACGCGGTGGGCAGCGAGTTCTATGACCTGATCACCTACAACAATTCGCTGGACACGGTGGTGTTCCCAAGCCTGGTGCCGGATAGCGAAGGCAACATCACGCTGACCGTCTCGGTTGCTCCCGGCGGCGGCAGCGGAATCATCAACTGGATGAGTCTCACCGCCGTTCCCGAGCCGGGTACGCTGGGGTTGATCATCCCCATGCTCCTTGGCGCAGGAATGCGCCGCAGGAGGCATGAATAGGCCGCAAATCAGCAGGATTGGCCGCGCAAGGGTCCAACGTCGCCCCACCGGCGCAGGTAGAATGCCCAGTTGATATGCCTGAGGCGACTGCCGATACGCCTGTGGACGAGACGAAATCCGCGCCTGGAGTCGGGCGCTGGCACTATGTGCTTCTGGCGATGATCATCATCGCCGGCGCTGTGCTTCGTTTCGCGTGGCTGGACAGACCAGCGCTGTGGGGCGACGAGGCGGCCACCTGGGCACGCACTGTCGGCACCTTCGAGCAGATGCTGGAGGGAAATCGCGACGATGGTTTTGTCCCTCTGCACTATGAGCTGTACTGGTGGATGGGGCAGAACTGGAAGCTCACGCCATTGTTGATGCGACTGGCGCCCGCCATCGCGGGAGTAGTGATGATTCCCGCGATCTATCTGCTGGCGCGCCAGCTTGTCTCGCCGAGGATAGGGCTGCTGGCTGCGCTGTTCGCGGCGACGTCGGCGTATTACCTCAACTACTCACGCGATGCCAAGATGTACATGCAGACGTGGAGCATGATCACGCTGCATGTTGCATTTCTCCTCTGGTGGTTGCGCGGCGGCGGGGGAGTTGCATGGTGGGCGTGGGTGGCATCCGGTGTGGCCGCGGTTGGCCTGCATTCGACCGCGTGGCTGGTGGTGCCGGTTGGCGCACTGATGTTGCTTACCAGTGGCCGACCGCATTGGCGCTGGCTGCTTTACCCCGTCGGCATCGCAGTGATGGGGATCGGGCCATACATCTACTACACGCAGTACAACACGTGGGCGGAAAGATCCGGCGGACTGGTGCCCACGGTCCAGCAGGAGGATACCGGCCGGCCAACCCCCAACTGGTTCCACAGCGGGATCAACTGGATCGAGCATCACAACCGCGGCAAGTCCGGGGCGATGCTTTTGCGCGACTCGCTGACATCATACCTGTTCGGCTACTCGCGGGCAGAGGAGGCTGATGGCGTGCGCATCCCGCCGTGGGTGCTGGATGCGGCATGGGGTACGCTGGCAGGGTGCATCATCGTCCTCGCGGCAGGCGCTGTCTGTTGGCCCAGGCGGCGCAGGCTGGCGGTGGCAGAATCCTCCCGGCCATGGCAAAGACTGCTCTGGCTTGGCTTCTGGGTGGTGATGCCCACCTATGGACTGTTCTACTGTCGCTCGATGAGCCGGTCGGTGTCGCCGGTCGACTGGCTCATGGACCTGGGCAGGCAGTTCTCCTGGCATCTGCTGTGGATGGCGATAGCGGCGGGGGCTGTCGCGCTGTTGGCGGTGAGAAAAAGGTATGTCCATTGGATCGCCGCGATCCTGCTTGGCCTGGCGCTCGTCGTGACGGTGGCATGTGCCGTCAGGTCAGGCTCTGCACAATGGTACATGGCGATGATGGAGTACGCCGGCCGGCCATGGTTGATGGGCGGGATCATCGCGTTGGCGGCGGCCGTTTCGTGGGCGTCGGTAGGCGCCACGAACAAGCAGAGGCTGAAGCGATTCGCGTCGGCCGCGGGGGTGGCCATCTTCATCTTCATCGCCTGCGTTGCGTGCCACTTGGCCTGGGAGCATCTGCGGGCCAACAGCCGCGAATGGAAGTCGATATGGATGCCGCGCTACCTGGGCATCATCGCTCCGGCCGTGCTGATCGTTATGGCTATCGCGATCTCCCGCCTGCCCGGCAGGGTGATACCGGCGATCGTGGCCAGCGCCTTCGTCGCGATCAACCTGGCGCAGTACACCGCTCGACTGGCGCTTGACCCCGAGCCGCGTGTTGACCTGATGGCATATGACATGGCGCTGGCGGATCGCGACCCGACGGTGGCGGTGTTCATCCGCGATCGCGGGACGATGCCTTCGCAGGGCGGCGCGGGCGTGAATGACACGGCCACCAGGTACTACCTGTATCAGCACATCGATGGGGAGTACTCGCCGAATCGCATGTACAACGGCCCGACCGATGTGATGCTCAAGAAGCCGTTTTCCCGATATCACAACGTCGGTCGGACCAGCAGGGAACTGAAACGCCGCCCGGAGACGACGCGTCTGATCATCTGGCAACGCAGAAGCCTGGCACCTGAGACTCCTGAGCAGATCGAGAAGGGGCTCGACGGCGAGTGGACGCTGGTAAGCGAATGGTCGCAGAGGGTTTGGCGCCACTGGAACTGGCAGGAGATGGACGGCCTGCGTCGCCTGGAGTTTTCCAGGGTGATGCCTGCAAGCGCGCCGGCGCAGTAGCAACGGCGGCTTGCGGCTGACGTGATCTGCCACACGCCCAGATCTTCTCTGCTATCCTGATAGGGAGGTCCAGATAATGATTCCTCCAATGATCTGCCGTCTGCCTAACCGGGGGCTTCAGTTTACGGTTGAACCCGCTTATGCATTGGTTATTGTGACTGTAAGTCTCCATTGGAGCATGTTTTGAGTCGCATTTCGCACGAGCATGAGAAGAAGCGGGCCGGCAAGGGTTCTGTACCTGTTGCCCGACCCGACCTTGCGCGCATGCTCGACGTGGTTCGGCCGGAGCCGATGCGCAAGCGCACCATCCTGCGCTTCACGTTGCTGACCATCATGGTGACGGCGACGGTGCTGGTGTGGATGCTGGTGCGCCAGTGGCACGAGCAGGGGGTGCAGACCGCGCTGCAGAAGCTGCGCGACGATATCGAGCATCGCTGGGCCGAGACTAATTTGCGCTTCCTCCAGCCGGCCAGGAAGCTGTGCGATGAGATCGAGAGCGGTTCGCTCCGTTCTCCGGGAGCATTCATCGACAGCGCCGATGCCATCCGTCGCAGCTACGACATTTACGAGTCGATCTACTGGATATCCAGCGACGCCGCGACTCTGGCGGAATCCTCCGGCAGCGACTCCGACGCACTTCCCTACGGTACCGAGTCGGGGTTGTGGAATCAGCTCAAAATCAAGGCTGGGCCGGGGCAGCCGATCGTCGGGCCAAGCTATGAAGGGGCGTTCGGCCAGTCGCTGACACTGCTTTACTTTCCCCTTGGCGAACATGGAGAGCGTGGTGGCGTGGCGGCCATCGTGCGTACCTCGCGCCTGATTGAGCATTTCGCCGACGAGCAGCTGCGCCAGCTCTTCTCACTGAGCATCATTCGCGACGACCAGGTCATCTACCGCACCGGCGATTACCTGGTGGAGCGCGATCCCAAGCTGCGGATGATCGCCAAGCTGCCGATGCTCGACCAGGTCTGGAACTGCCAGATCATGCCGACCTCGCAGTTCATCCGTCAGCACGATTCGCAGACGGATGAGATCGTGCTGGCCGTGGGCGTGGTGGGATGCCTGATAGCGGCCGGGTCGCTGCTGGACGCCATGAAGCGCAAATGGCAGCACATGATCCTCGAGCGCGGCCACCTGCAGGTCATCGAGATCATGTCGGAGCTTGCCCGCAGCATCGCCGCCAGCCGCGGCGATTGGAAAAAGGCGATGCTCTCGCTGCTGGAGTCGGCCCAGCCGCTGACCGACAGCGATGTCATCGGCATATATCAGCTCACCTCCGATCGGCGTCGGCTGGAGCTGATTTCGGCGTATGGCAATGTGCCGCTGAACCGCACCATCGAGCTGGCCGACAACGACATGGATCTGTTGCGCGACGTGTTCGCGGGCAAGCCGCTGCCGATATCGCCGGACCGCCGCGATGGCATGGCCGCCTTGCGTCTGTTTGAAGTGGAAATGCTGCACAGCGGCGTATTGGCCCCACTGTTTTCCGATCGTTTGATCGGCGTGATGCTGTTCGCTTCGCGCTCGGCGGAGGCATGGGCGGAGGCAAGGCAGTCGCTGGTGAAGCTGTGGGCGTCGCAGACGGCCGCGCTGCTCAGTGACGAGGCGATCCACGAGCAGATGCGCGATGCCCTTTCCGTGCAGGTGAAGCTGGCGCAGCGCCGCGAGATGATGCTGACGCTGCTGGGCGAGCTCTACCAGGCAGGCACGCCGGAGGGGACACTGGGCCACATGGCGCAGTTTGCGCCAAAGTCGCTGGGGCTGGAGGCATGCGTGGTGGCCCTGCGCACGCGAAATGAAAACGAGCTTGAGATCGTGGCGGCGACCGGCGAACTGGGTGTGCGGTTCTTTGGCAGGCGCATCACGCTCACTGGCGAGCAGTTGGTGGCGCTGTCCCGGCCGGAGGGCGTGTGCGTGATTGCCCCGGAGGAAGTAAAGGATCGCGGGTTCGGGCAACTGGCCGAGCCATGGCTGGCGGGATTGGCGTATGTGCCGATGACGCACAGCGACGGTCGGCCGATCGGATGCCTGCTGTTCATGTCGGCCACCCATGGGGCGTTCACCAGCGACCAGCTCGAGCTTGCGCGAGTGCTGGCGCAGCGGGCGTCGGCGGCCATTGAGATGGCGCAGCTCAACCAGCAAATCAGGCGCGACGCGGAGACCCGCGCTATGCTGCTGCGCGAGCTGAATCACCGTGTAAAGAACAACCTCGCCGGAATAGTCGGGCTGCTGGCGATGAGCGCCAACATGGAGATGCCCGACAATGTGAGGCAGTGGCTGGATAGGGTGACGGAGCGAATCGGCAACATCGCCCGCGCCCATGAGCTTTTCTCCGGCGGCATCACGTCGGTATCTCTGGCGCAGCTTGTGGAGCAGGTGATCCCGTCGCTGGCGGTGGTGAAACCGCCGGGCGTGGAGATCGTAAAAGACCTTGGTGAAAAAGAGATCTGGCTGAAGACCACCCTTGCGGTCAGTCTCGGTATGATCATCCATGAGTTGTGCTATAACGCGGTGGTGCACGGGCTGGGTTCGCGCGGCACGCTCACCATCCGGGCAAGGCTTACCGACTCCAAGACAGTGGTGCTGGACGTGATAGATGACGGGACGGCTGGCAGCGAACATGGTACTGAAGAGGAAGGTGGGCTTGCCGTCATGGCTCCGCCGGTTACATCAACGGGGCTGGGGCTGCGGCTGGTCAAGGGATTGGTTGGTCGGGAACTCCGCGGCAGGTTCCTGATGCGGCGTCGAAGTGAGGGCGGAACGATAGTTACAGTCGAGTTCCCCTTGGAACGCGACCGTGAAGAGGGTGATCTGAGGAGATAAATGCGACAGCAGAATGATGTATCCAGACGTAACGGACTGCGGGCATTGATCGTTGAGGATGACACACTCGTAGGCATGGGCCTGCGCGCCCAGTTGGAGAAGCTCGGCCACAAGGTGATCGGCCAGGCGGCCGACGGGGAGGAGGCCCGCAGGTTCTTCCGTGAGATGAGGCCCGAACTGGTGCTGATGGATATCCGTCTCGACCAGACCGACGGCATCGAGCTTGCCGGGCAACTGCTGGCTGAGCGCCGGGTGCCCATGATCATCGTCAGCGCCTATAGCGATGAGGAGTTGATCAATCGCGCGGCCGCCGCCGGCGTTTTCGGGTACCTGGTCAAGCCGGTGAGCGCCGAGGCACTGGCGGCCCAGATCGGGGTTGTGCTTACGCGCTTCTCTGATCACGCCAGGCTGGTGGAGGAAAAGGAAGAACTGATCCTGACGCTGGAGACGCGCAAGCTGGTGGAGCGCGCCAAGGGGATCCTCATGCGTCGGCTTAACCTCCCCGAGCCGGACGCCCATCGTCGCCTGCAGCAGGAGAGCCAGAAGCGGCGGATCAGCATCGCTGAAATCGCCAAACGCATCATCGAGTCCGAGGAGTTGTTCTCTTCCTGAAGATAGCCACGTCCCGTCAGCCGGCGCTGACGCCGATGTCCATGCACACTGCACGCCTCGTCCTGGCGGTCACGCGCCGCCAGGACGTGGGCCAGATCAAGAGACATCCGCCACGAACACAACCTGTTACTCCGGGCTGCCTGGAACAATCGCAAGTATCACTGGCAGCTTCACTTAGTACCGGTAAGCATGTCGAGCGGAACAGGCACATCGCAGGTGATTCGCCCCGGCGGAAGTGCCTTGAGCGAGGCAGTTGTGAAATCGATGCCGCGAGCACCTGGTGAACCAGATAGCGCCGCATACGTACCTTGGTGAATCAGACCACTGATGTTGAGCGTGGTTGCATGGTATCATGCGTGAGGTGGGCTATCCGCAGACGAGTCAGTTGTTGACCCGGAAGCCTGCAGAACCATAGCGTACTGTATTTACTTCAAGGCATAGCTAGAAGTGTCCATCGCAAAGGCTTCGCCGACGCAAGTCTCCGGCAGTTCCCCATCCAGTGGGTCATCAGCGGCATCTTCCCCGCAGCACGTGAGCAATGGCCAACTGCTGCGCTGGATGTTCCAGTTCCTCAGTCCCGTCAGGAAACTGACCGCCACCGCGGCCGCGTTCGTGGCGATAGGTGTCGCCATCGAGGTGCTGCTGCCCCGGCAGATGGGCAACGTGCTCGATATCATCGGCAAACTGAGTTACTCCGCGGAGAAGGCCTCGGAAGGTTTCTGGACGTGGCTGTTCTCACCGTCGGCGGCCGGGATTCCGCTGGCGGTTCTCAGTGTCGTGGGACTGGTCACGCTCAGTGCGTTCATCAGCTACCTGCGCCAGGTCGCGACGATGCGCTTCTCCATGGGCATGGTCTATTACCTGCGCGAGTCGGTCTACAACAAGCTGCAGCATGTCGGCTTCAGCTTCCACGACGCCATCAGCACCGGGCAACTGATCAACCGCGCACTGTCAGACCTGAACAATGTGCGCTTCTTCCTGCAGACGTGCTGCCTGACCATTCTGGAGATCATCCTGATCGTCGGCGGCTTCATCATCCTGCTGCTGACGCGCCAACCCTGGGTAGCTTTACTTGCCCTGATCCCGCTGCCTCTGTGGACCTGGTACATCCTTCGCTTTTCGCGCATCGCCCAGCCGGCGGCCAAGGCTGTCATGGAAGCCGGCGACCGCAACGTGCAGCTCATCACCGAGAACATCGCCGGCGTGCACGTGGTGAAGGCGTTTGCCACCGAGAAGGCCGAGATCCAGAAGTACGCCCAGAACTGCGATGACTTCTTCGCCAAGGTTCGCCAGCGCATCCGCATCTTCGCCAATTTCAACCCCATCATCCGCTCCATTGCCATCGCGTCGCAGCTCACGCTGACGGCGTTCACGGCCATTATGATCATCTACGGCAAGATGACGGCCGGCGATTTTCTTGTGGTCAACTGGGCCATGGGCGCGATCCTGGGCAGGCTGCAGCAGGTGGCGCCGATCAATGAGCAGTACCAGAATGCGGTGGTCTCCGCCCGCCGCCTGCATGAGATCCTTACGGCCGAGCTTGCGGTGAAGGAGTCGCCTGATGCACGCGAACTGCCGCCGGGACGCGGCGCCGTCACCTTCAGGAACGTCACCTTCGGCTACGAGGCGGGCAAGCCGGTGCTGCACGATATTTCCTTCAGCGTGCCGGCCGGGAAGATGGTGGCCATCGTTGGCCCGACTGGTTCGGGAAAGAGCACGCTGGTGAGCCTTATCTCCCGCTTTTATGACCCGCAGGAGGGGCAGATTCTCATCGATGGCGTGGACATACGCGAGCTCAAGATCCAGTCGCTGCGCTCGCAGGTGACCTACGTATTCCAGGAGACGTTCCTCTTCTCCGACACGGTGGCGAACAACATCGCCTACGGAAATCCCAATGCGTCGCCCGGCGACATCGAGATCGCCGCCCGCCTGGCGCAGGCCCATGACTTCATCGAGGAACTTCCGCATGGCTACCAGACGATCCTGGCGGAGCGCGGATCGTCACTGTC
>JAKORQ010000457.1 GCA_029777755.1 Planctomycetota bacterium | reverse complement strand
TGCAGATCGCTGCGGTGCTGCTGCTGGTGGGCATCATCGCGGCGATCGCGCTGACATTGCGGCGCCGCAAGGATGTCAAGGGTCAGAACCCCGGTGAGCAGGTGCGGGCCCGCGCGGCAGACCGTGTGCGCATCGTGAAGATGGCCCCGGTGATCGAGGCCCCGTCTGTTGCGGCCCCGGCGGCCGATGCCAACGCGTCGAAAGGACAAGCCTGATGGTCACCCTCGGACACTACCTGACGCTGGGGGCGATCCTCTTCGCCCTGTCGGTGATCGGCATCTTCCTGAACCGCAAGAACCTGATCGTGCTGCTGATGGCGATCGAGTTGATGCTGCTGGCGGTCAACCTGAACTTCGTGGCGTTTTCTCACTACCTGGGTGACATGGCGGGGCAGGTCTTCGTCTTCTTCATCCTGACGGTGGCCGCTGCCGAGTCGGCGATTGGTCTGGCCATCCTGGTGGTGCTGTTCCGCAATCGTTCGACCATCAACGTCGACGAACTCGACACCCTGAAGGGCTGAGGCCGAAGGAAAACAACAACCATGTCCGCGCTCTCGCAATCGACCCTCCTGGCGGTGCCGCTGGCACCGCTGGCCGGGGCCGTGATCGCCGGCTTCTTCGGCAAGTCCATCGGGCGCCGAGGTGCCCACATCGCCACCATCCTGGGGGTGTTGATCGCCTTCCTGCTGTCGGTTTCGACGCTGCAGGATGTCATCGGCGGCGCCCGCTTCAACGCCACCGTCTATGAATGGATGGTGCTGGGCGGACTGAAGATGGAGGTCGGCTTCCTGGTCGACGGCCTGACCGCGATGATGATGGTGGTGGTGACCTTCGTGTCGCTGATGGTGCACATCTACACCATCGGCTACATGGAGGAGGATCCGGGCTACCAGCGTTTCTTCAGCTACATCTCGCTGTTCACCTTCTCGATGCTCATGCTGGTCATGAGCAACAACTTCCTGCAGCTGTTCTTCGGCTGGGAAGCGGTGGGCCTGGTGTCGTACCTGTTGATCGGTTTCTGGTTCAAGAAGCCCACGGCCATCTTCGCCAACATGAAGGCCTTCCTGGTCAACCGGGTGGGTGACTTCGGCTTCATCCTGGGGATCGGCCTGATCGCCGCCTATGCCGGCTCGCTCAACTACGGCGAAACCTTCGCCAAGGCGGGTGAATACAGCAAGCTGACCCTGCCCGGCAGCGACTGGCAGCTCATCACCGTGACCTGCATCTGCCTGTTCATCGGTGCGATGGGCAAGAGCGCGCAGTTTCCGCTGCACGTGTGGCTGCCGGACTCGATGGAAGGTCCGACCCCGATCTCCGCGCTGATCCACGCCGCGACGATGGTGACCGCCGGCATCTTCATGGTGGCGCGCATGTCTCCGCTGTTCGAGCTGTCGGACACTGCGCTGAACTTCATCCTGATCATCGGCGCGATCACCGCGTTGTTCATGGGCTTCCTGGGCATCATCCAGAACGACATCAAGCGGGTGGTGGCCTACTCCACGCTGTCGCAGCTGGGTTACATGACCATGGCACTGGGGGCATCGGCCTACTCGGTCGCGGTGTTCCACCTGATGACGCACGCCTTCTTCAAGGCACTGCTGTTCCTGGCCGCGGGCTCGGTGATCATCGGCATGCACCACGATCAGGACATCC
>JAKORQ010000456.1 GCA_029777755.1 Planctomycetota bacterium | reverse complement strand
GGTCGACGGGCTGCAGTTTGTTGCTCTCCTGCTGCTGTTTGAAAAGGGCAGAAGCTACACCGGCGAGGAGTCGGCCGAGCTGCACATCCCCGGCAATCCGCTGCTGGCGAGGATGACCCTGGAAGAGCTGTATGTCGCGGGAGCGAAGCCGGCCGAGCCGGGGGAGTTCACTGCCCGCGCGTTTTTCAACGGCCGACTCGATCTCACTGGCGCCGAAGCGGTGGCCGCCACTATCGCCGCCAGCAACCAGCGTGAGCTTGACGCTGCCCGCCGGCTTGGTGCAGGGGAACTGGCCGATCGCGTCCGCCCCATCATGGATCATCTCACCGAGACTCTTGCACTGGTGGAGGCCGGTATCGACTTCTCCGAGGAGGACATCAGCTTCATCAGCCAGGATGAGGTGAGACGGAATGCTCGTGACACAGTGGCGTCGCTGCGGCAACTCCTTGCCGACACTGCCCGCTTTGAGCGGCTTGCACATGAGCCGCTGGTCGTGCTGTGCGGACGACCCAACGCAGGCAAGAGCACGCTGCTCAATACGTTGGCGGGAAGGCAGCGCGCCATCGTCTCTCCCGTGGCGGGGACGACTCGCGACCTGCTCACGGCCGAGGTGACACTCATGCGCGGCACGGTGCGCCTGCTGGATACCGCCGGCCTGGAAGAGATCGATGGCGATGATCCGATTGCCCACCAGATGCACCAGCGTGCCCTGCGGGCCATTGAGCAGGCGGATGTACTGCTCCTCCTGCAGGAAGCCGGGGACCGCCAGCCGCCGCCGCCGTTGTCGCGTCAGCCGGACCTGGTGGTACGCACCAAGTGCGATATGGCTCCCGCGGCCGACGCGGATCTTGCCATCAGCGCCCTCACGGGCGAGGGAGTAGACCGCCTGCGCGAGCAGCTTGATGAGCTTGCCTTCGGCGCGGCCGGTGACGAGACGCTGGCGCTTAACACCCGCCATATCAGGCAGATCGAGCAGGCGATGGCTGAGCTGGAAGAGCTTGCAAGTGCCGGCGAAATGAATGAGGAGCTGGTGGCCGAGCATCTGCGCCTGGCTGTAGATGCCCTGGGCGAAATCACTGGCATGGTGTCTACTGACGATCTGCTGGGTAGGATCTTTTCCAGCTTCTGTATCGGCAAGTGAGGCGAAGGGAGCAAAGATGCGACTGAAGATACTGCTGGGGGTGTTGCTGTTTGCCACCACCGCCATGGCTCAGCTGTGGACGGTTACGCTGGCCGACTTCGAGCAGGTCGACGGCATCATGCAGAGGATCTCTCCCGAGGGCGTGCAACTGCGCGGCGGCAACGTCATCGCGTGGGATCAGATAGTCGCCCTTGAGCAGCACGCCGCCCGGCCCATCCAGGCCAGCGAGCCGTATATCCTCTTCACCCGCGCCGGACAGAGGCTCCTGGGTTCGCCTCTCAAGATGAATGCCGAGCAGCTCACATGGAAAAGCTCGCTGATCGGCGAGGTGAGTATCCCCCTGGAGCAGGTGCGCGGCTGGGGGCAAGTCTCGTCTGAACTGCCCGCCGGTTCTGGTCAGGAGGATGTGGTGCTGCTCAACAATGGCGATGTCATCCGCGGCATCATCGAGGGGGCAGGGGGCGGTATCTCGCTCCTCCAGGGAAACGCCACGACTGAGGTGAAGTGGGATGCGATCCGAGCTGTATCGCTCGCGCAGATTGGGCAGCCGCCAGCCAACAACGCCGCGCTGCGGCTGGACATTACCGATGGCTCTGTCCTTCTGGCGTCCGCCGTCACTCTGGAAGGGGATCGCCTTCGGATCGAGAGCGCCGGGCGTGACTATCAGCGAACGATCCCGGCCGTGCAGGTCATGGCAATCCAGAACCTGGCCGGCCGGGTGCGTTTCTGGGCATCTCTGGAGCCCTCGGGGCTCAACTACACGCCATACACCCGTTTCTCCGAGGATCGTCCAGAGGGCATCACTACGCTCGACCAGGTTACTGTCAGCAACCGTATCTTCCGCAAGGTGATCCAGATTCGGCCGAGGACTGTGCTTGCTTATTCCTCCCCGGTGGATGGCAAGTTCCATCTGCGGTTCGCGGCCGGCAACCCGGGCAAGTACACGAACATGACCCTGCGGATCGCCGTAAATGGATCGCTCGTCCAGGAGATCAGCGACATCCGCACCAGTGACATATCGGCCGCCATCGAGGCGCCCGTGAAGGCCGGCGACAGCGTGCAACTGGAGCTGGATTATGGCCTTAATTTCGATGTCCAGGACTATCTGTGGCTGCTGGATGCGGCGTTTGTGGCCCAGTAGTGCCAGATGCCGGCGCGGTGAACTGGGCAATATTCCGAATGACCCGATGTTCGCAATTCCGGGCGGCGTCCCTATAATCCCGCCTCCGATATGAGTAAGACGCGTGTCGCGAAGCTGGCGTTGGAGGATGGTACGGTATTCACTGGCCGGGGGTTTGGCGCCGCCGGGACCACTGAAGGAGAGGTCGTTTTCAACACCTCGATGACCGGTTACCAGGAGATCCTTACTGATCCTTCCTACAAGGGCCAGATCGTCACCATGACCTACCCCCTTATCGGCAACTACGGGGTGAATCACGTCGACCTGGAAAGTCGCAAGCCGCATGTCGCCGGCTTCGTGGTGAAAGAGCTTTCTCCCATTCCCTCCAACTATCGTGCAGACCGCACGCTCCACGAGTACCTGGAGGAAAACGGCATCATCGCCATCGAGGGGATCGACACGCGTGCCCTTACGCGGCGGATACGCATCAGCGGGGCGATGCGGGGCGTTCTCTCGACAGAAATCCTTGACAATATTGAACTTGTGAAAAAAGCCCGTGAGGCTGCCCAGATGCTCGGGGCCGACTGGGTCAAGGCCGTCAAACCGCAGCAGCAGTATTCCTGGGAGGAAGACCACGGCCAGTGGAAGCAGGGGGTGGTCAACCGCGGGGATGGCCTGCATGTGGTGGCGCTCGATTGTGGTGCTAAGCATAATATCCTCAGGCACTTGCGCGAACGCGGCGTGAAGGTGACCGTCCTTCCGCCAGATACCAGCGCCGATGAGATCATGAAGCATCGCCCCGATGGGCTGTTTGTCAGCAACGGGCCCGGCGACCCGGCCGCCCTCGACTATGCGGTTCAGCCGATCAGGCAGGTAATCGATAAGCTGCCGACCTTTGGCATCTGCCTGGGACACCAGCTCCTTGGCCGGGCACTGGGCGCCGAGACGTTCAAGCTGAAGTTCGGCCATCGCGGCGGCAATCAGCCGGTCAAGAACCTCGATACCGGCCGCGTGGAGATCACCAGCCAGAACCATGGCTTCGCGGTCGATGAGAAATCGCTGACCCAGCGCGGCGGCGTGGTCACCCACGTGAACCTAAACGACAGGACGGTCGAGGGGTTCCGCCACAAGGATCTGCCGCTGTTCGCCGTGCAGTATCACCCCGAGGCATCTCCCGGCCCGCATGACGCCAGCTACCTTTTCGACGCCTTCATCGAGCTTATGAAGACGAAAAAGCCGCTCAGCAGCGAGCGACTGGCGGAGCTGCAGCGCATGCGCGATCGCTGATCACCTGGTACTGATCCACAGGTCCGCGCGGATTTTCACGGATGTGGCTCTCGCGCAGCATCGCTGTATTTGCGTAATCTGTGCCATGTGTATTCTGGGGTGGACTTGAACTGGAACGATCAGTCCACAGACTTGCGGGTGTCACTGGGCGTACTGCTGGAGCTGTGGTGATCTAAGGCAAATCTGTGGATGAACAAGACATCAAGAGGAACAGCATGGAAGCATTGATGATCGGGATTTCGGGTATGCGCGGGACGATCGGCGGCACGCTTACTCCCGCGGTGGTGATGCAGTATGCCTCGGCTTTCGCCGCTTACCTGAAGGCGCACGAGAAGCCGGCCAACGGCGAGTATTTCCGCGTGGTGCTGGGGCGCGATTCTCGTCCTTCCGGCCCGTTCGTGCGAGACGCGGCTGCCGCCGCCCTCACCGCCTCGGGGATTGAGGTCATCGATCTCGACATCGTCACCACCCCGGGCGTTGCCATGATGGTGAAGCACGTTGGCGCGGATGCCGGCGTGGTCATCACTGCATCGCACAACCCGATCCAGTGGAATGGCATCAAATTCCTCAACCGCGATAGCGTCGCGCCGCCGCCGGAAGTCATCCGCAAGGTCATCGACCTCTACCATCAGCAGGGCGTCAGCTACGTGAAGGTGCAGGATCTGCGCAAACCCACGCGCAATACCGAGACGCACGCCCTGCACGTGAAGCGTGTGCTCGATTACGTGGATGTCAACGGCATCTCTTCCAGGCGCTACAAGGTGGTGCTTGACTCGGTGAACGGCGCCGGCTGCATATCCTCGGCCACCATGCTCTCCAAGCTTGGTTGTCAGGTGATCCATCTCAATGGCGAGCCGAACGGCCAGTTTGCTCATGAGCCCGAGCCGACCGAGGCCAACCTCACCGCGCTAGCGGCCGAGGTGAAGCGTCAGAAGGCGCATGTGGGGTTTGCCCAGGATCCCGACGCCGACCGCCTGGCGATTGTCGACGAGAATGGCCGATACATCGGCGAGGAGTACACCCAGGTGCTGGCTGCCAAATACATCCTCTCGAGGAAGCCCGGCGTTGCCGTGACCAATCTCTCCTCCAGCCGCATGATGGAAGACGTGGCGGCCAGCGCCGGCGCTACCGTAATCCGCACGCCGGTGGGCGAGGCCCACGTGGCTGGCGCCATGATCAGGCACAATGCCGTCATCGGCGGTGAGGGGAACGGCGGCGTGATCGACCTGCGCCTTGTGCCCGGCCGCGATTCGCTGGTCGGCATGGCATACGTGCTTCAGCTCATGGCCCAAACTGGCAAGACTCTCTCGGAGCTGGTGAACGAGATTCCCCGCTACGAGATGATCAAGACCAAGTTTGAGTGCCGCCGTGAGGATGCGACCCGCGCTGTGGAGTCGGTGAAGAAGGCGTTCGCCAATGAAAAGGTGGATACCCAGGATGGCGTGCGCGTCGACTGGGATAGGAGCTGGGTGCATGCCCGCCCGAGCAATACCGAGCCGATCATGCGCATCATTGCTGAGGCTCCCACCGGGGCGGAGGCCGAGGAGAAGATCGCGGCCGTGCAGAAGGTGGTCAATGAGGCGCTGGGCCGCTGAAAAACCATCGGTGCGGCATCGCATAACCTCGTCTATGATGCTCAAGCATGCAGCGACGACGATTCGGCGACAGCGACGTTGACGTATCCGTCATCTCCCTCGACTGTGGGTTTGCCGGCCAGAGCTGGTGGGAACGTCACAGCGATGAAGATGCACTGCGCCTGATGCAACACGCCTATGGGCAGGGGATCAGTTTCTTCGATATCGTCGATCTCCACGGCAGCGGCCGCCCAGAGGGCGTGCTCTGCCAGTTCCTCAAGTGCGTGCCGCGCGGCTCTGTGCAGATCGGATCGAGGTTTGGGCAGGATTTCTCGCCGCAGAACATGCGCTCGTCGCTGGAGGCCTCCCTGCGCCGCCTGGGGGTAGAAACCATCGACGTCTATCTCGCGCACCATATCAGGCTGCCGCAGTTCAGTGATGAGCTGTTCGCCGAGCTGGAGAAGGTGAAGCAGGTGGGGAAGATTCGCGCCTGGGGTATCTCGCTCGGGCCGACCATAGGCTGGCGCGAGGAGGGGTTTGAGGCGATGTTGAAGCACAACGCCCAGGCCGTGCAGACCATCTTCAATCTCCTTGAGCAGAACCCGGGCAAGGAGCTTGGCGAGCTGGCCATGTCGCAACACGCCGGCATCCTCGCCCGCGGGCATGACTGCCGCTCACTGTTGAAGGGGAGTATCGAGCCCGGATCAGTTGGCCAGGACGAGAACTGTAAGACCTTCGACTTCAGGAAACTCCAGCTAGTGCGCAAGTACGCTGATGCCCACGGGATGACGCTGCACCAGCTTGCCTGCAAGTGGCTGCTCCAGCAGACAGGCCTTACCAGCATCACCGCGACATTGCTCGGTGAGCAGGAGATCACAGAGGCGGCCGAGTCGGTGGACAAGCCGGACCTCACCGTGCAGGAGCTGGCCCAGATCGCGGCCGACTACGCAAATGACTGGAACCTGGGCGAAGATGCTCATCCCTGCGACCTTGCCAGCTCGGTGGACCCATCAGGCAAGGTGCGCTCCGGCTACGTTCCTCCGCCGGTGCTGTTTGCCTGAGCAGTCTTGCCCGAGGTGGGGCAGGCGTTCCTCCGCCCGCTCCACTTTGGGTGGAACTGCTCTGATAGCGCAGCTATGGCTTACCTGTTCAGGGGCAGCTTGCGGGCCAGATCCAGGTACGCCTGGTAGTTGGCTTTCATCTCGGTGAGCGAATCGCCGCCGAATTTCTCCACCAGGGCGCGGGCGACCTCGAAGGCGATCACCGCTTCCATCACCACGCTGGCGGCCGGCACCGCGCACACATCCGATCTCTCGTATGCCGCCTTGTTCACTTCCCTGGTGTTGAGGTCGACGCTCTGCAACGGCTGCAGGAGCGTGGCGATCGGCTTCATGGCGCCGCGCACCACGATCGGCTGGCCGTTGGTCATGCCGCCCTCGATCCCGCCGGCGTTGTTGCTGCTGCGGGTGAAACCGAGATTGACGCTATCGCGCTGCGCCGCGTCGAAGCCGATGGGATCATGCACCTCCGAGCCGCGGCGGAAAGCCACTTTCTTGCCCAGCCCGATCTCTACGCTCTTGAATGCCTGTATTCCCATCACGGCCGCCGCGATGCGCGAGTCCAGCCGCTGATCCCACTGCACGCACGTTCCCAGTCCCGGCGGGCAGCCGAACACGTGAACCTCGCACAAACCGCCCAGCGTGTCCCCGTCGATCTTCGCCTGGCGAATCTGCGCCCGCATCTGTTCGGAGGCGGCGGCGTCGGGGCAATACACGTCCGAGGCATCGCGATCGGCGATCAGCCTGTCGATGTCGCTGGTATCAATGCTCGCTTCGGCCGAGCCGATGCTGCGCACGAATCCTGCAACGCGAATGCCAAACTCGCGCAGCAGGCAGCGAGCCAGCCCGCCGGCCGCCACGCGAGCGGCCGTCTCGCGGGCACTGGCACGCTCGAGCGTCTCGCGACAGTCGGTGGTCAGCCACTTGAGCGAACCGGCAAGGTCGGCATGGCCCGGCCGGGGCCGACTCACCTCCGGCGCCTCATCGATGCGCGAATCCCTGTTGATCACCTGAAGGGCTATTGGCGCCCCCGTCGAATGCTGGCGGCGGATGCCTGTCAGTACCTCGACCGTGTCCGTCTCGATGCGCTGCCGTCCACCCCGGCCATAGCCACCCTGGCGACGCTTCAGTTCCGCGTCAATCCATGGCTTGTCGATCGGCACTCCCGCAGGAAATCCCTCAACGAGCGCAAGCAGTGTCTTTCCGTGTGATTCACCGGCGGTTTTGTAGGTCAGCGTGGCCATAGGCAGCGGATTGTAGTCAGTGAATCGCACGCGGCAATTCTCACGTGACCATCACTCATGCCTGCATCACAAACGGCTCCGGGCCAACTATCGTTGCCGTGAAGCGATACAGTTTGGCGTCATCACGCCGCCATGCGTCCTCGGGCAGCCCCATCTTCTCGCTGCACAGCCGGGCCAGCAGTTGCTGCCTGCTCCAGCCGGTCTCTCGCGCCACCTGCGGCAGGAAACATCCGCTCGTTCCGGCGCAAACGAGATAGATTCCGTGCTCCAGCAGGTCAAAATCCAGGGCATCCTTCGCCAGCTCCAGCGGCGAGAGCACCGTGATCTCCAGCTCCAGTTCCGGCAGTTCCCCCAGGGTTACCGGCTCGCGAAAAAATCGCGGGTCATCCAGCACCGCATGCGACATGCGTACCACCGACTCGACCAGCTCCCGTTCCGACTGCAGCTCACCGATGCAGCCGCGCAGGCGATGATCGTCAAGCCGATGCAGCGTCACGAAGCAACTGGCTGGCTGCTTCAGCTGTGCGTCTTCGATGGAAGGTGTCTCGACGGGTTCGTTGGCGAGTCGCCGGCGAATGGTTGCCCGCGCAATGTCCAGCAGCAGCGACTTCTGCGAGGGCGAGAGGTTCATCAGCTTTGCGGCTCCGAGGCGGGTTTGTCAGGGCCTCCCGTGACGCGAAGACCGGTAAGAATCAGCTCGATTCCCACGCGAAGGTCCATGCCGAAGGGGCTCTCGAAGTTCAGCCGCGTGAAGGAGAACCCTGTATAGACATTCACCAGGGCCCACGACATGGCGTCCACATCCAGGTCGGTGCGGAACTCGCCCCGTTTCTGCCCATTCACGATGATCTGCCGGGCAAGCTCGTAGAACTTGAGGGCATGAGCCCGCAATACAGCCCGCACTTCCGGGTCGCAGCTTGTGGATGCCGCGCTATACACGACGCGCTGGGCATCGCTTATCTCCGGCAGGGCACTGTGCACCGATTGTGCGATGCCGCGCACCTGGTCGGTTGCCGCTTCGCTGCGCTCCGCCGATGACCTCCACCTGCTGATCAGCAGGTCGGTGCAGGCACGCAGTACTCCGATAAACAGGTCCTTTTTGTTCTCGAAATGCCTGTAGAGGACCGGCTCGGTGATGCCCGCGGCCTCGGCGATTGCCGCTGTAGTCGTGGCGTCATAGCCCTTTTGGGAGAACAGCCTGGTGGCGACTGTCATCAATTGTTCACGGCGTTCGCTAGCCTTGAGTCGAGCCATAGATACCTTGATAACCTCTCTTCCAGTTTCGCGAGATCAGCGTGGGACCAATTTCAGGATTGCGCCTTTCTGGTGATCGCAAATATAGATCTCGCCAGCGCGGTCCTCTCCAAAGCTGGAGATATTAATAGTAGTCTCCATTAACAGCTGATTTGCAACAAGTCGGCCACGGCGGTGCCTGAGGCCCCATATTCTCCCGCTATTATAGTCGGCGTACAAATACCACCCAGCGAGCGCAGGAATGGCCCTCCCGCGATATACAAATCCGCCGATGCAATTATCAAGCGCCTGCCGACGGTACCCAGCGTGAAGATAGGTTCGATGTTCATATTCAACGATTGGGTCTGTGTCAACAGAAATTGGCTCTTCACGCATCCGGAGGGTGGGATTTGGATGAAATCCTTCCCTCGCCCGCCAGCCGTGGTTCTGCCCGGCACTGACCACCGCCACTTCTTCATACATGTTTTGCCCGACGTCCCCGGTGATCATCAGCCCTGACTCCGGGTCGAAGCACATCCGCCAGGGATTGCGCAGCCCCAGTGCCCATATTTCCCGTGCAAATCTGCGATCTGAGAGGAACGGATTGTCGCGCGGGATAGTGTAAGGATCGCCACTGCTCACATCGATGCGCAGGATCTTGCCCAGCAGGGAGCGTGGGTTCTGGGCGTGGTTGTGCGGGTCATTCGCCGCTCCGCCGTCACCCATGCCGATGTAGAGCATGCCGTCAGGGCCAAAAAGAATGTGGCCGCCGTTGTGGTTGGCAAACGGCTGATCGATGCTCAGGATCACCCGCTCAGTGGATGGGTCGACCTGTCGCGCTTCCGGCGTGGTGCGGAACTCTGAAACTATCGTCCGCAGGCGACCCTTTTTCTGCGTGTAGTTCACGTACAGCAGTCCGTTCTCCGCGAACTTGGGGGAGAACGCCACCGACAGCAGCCCGCACTCGCCGCCGCTTTCCACCTGCTGGACAATATCCAGGTAGGGAGTGGGCAAGAGCTTGCCGTCCTCCACCAGGCGAATCGTGCCACGCTGCTCGACGATGTAGAGCCGGTCGCTTATGCCATCATGCCAGACATACACCGGATGGCGCAGTTGCTGAACAACAGGCTGGAGTTCAAACTTCGGAACATCCTGCGCCAGCGTCCACGACGCCAGCAAGATCACCCATAAAAATGCGCAGATCCTGGCGAGCACAAGCGAATCCTCAGGCAGATTCTAGGCCGCCTGCCCCTCGTTGGATGACTTGGCTTGCTCCTGGCGTCCCGTCCTTCCCGCCCGTGCCATCACCTCAATTACATGCTCATACGCGGAAGCCAGTATCCCCAGCAGCGGAAAACCGGTCCGCTGGAACGGCGGCGATGACAGCTTCTGCAACACCGGCGTGCGTCCCGGCGGCGGGGGAGGACCAAGCTCCTCCATCGCATCTGCCTGCACCCCAGCCGTCACCTCAGGCGTCGCGACCTGCTGCGACGCCTGCTCGTCCGCCCGTTCAACTGGCTCTTGCTGAAACTCGTTCATGCCGCCCCCGTTGACAAATCATCGATAGCCTCGGGCGATAGTTGCAGCGTACGGCGCAGTTCCTCGGTGGAGAGGTTCGTCAGCCACTCGTCGCCACTGGTGATGATGCGATCCGCAAGCTGCATCTTGTCGGAGATCATCCGGTCGATCCTCTCCTCCATGGTGCCGATGCAGATGTACTTGTGCACCTGCACCTTGCGTGTCTGGCCTATGCGATGCGCCCGGTCGGTCGCCTGCTGCTCCACGGCCGGGTTCCACCAGCGGTCGAAGTGGAACACATGGTTCGCCCGCGTGAGGTTCAGTCCCAGCCCGCCGGCCCGCAGTGACAGGATAAAGATATTGATTCCGCCCTTGGGATCCTGGAACTGTTGGATCATCGCATCGCGCCGCACCGCCGGCGTTCCGCCATGCAGGTACAGCACCGGCTGTTTAAGCCGCCGCGGCAGCAGTTGCTCCAGGATGTCTCCCATCTCCTTGTACTGCGTGAAGATTAGCGCGCTATCACCCTCGGCCAGCACTTCCTCCAGCATCTCCACCAGCCGCTCGCACTTGCCCGAGCGCGAATCCAGGTCATTGGCGCGGGCGTTGTACCCGGGAATCTTGCCATCCAGCATGGCCGGGTGATCGCACACCTGCTTCAGCCTCGTCAGTGCCGCCAGGATCAGTCCGCGCCGGCGGATGCCACTGGCCGCGTCGATCTGCCCCAGCATCTCATCGGTGATCCTTTGATAAAGCGACGCCTGTTCCACCGTGAGATTGCAGTAAACCTTGGTCTCCTGCTTTTCGGGAAGGTCCCCGGCGATCAGCGGGTCGGACTTGGTTCGCCGCAGCACGAATGGCTTGATCAAGTCGCGCAGATGCTGCGCGCGATTGCTGTCGCCGATCCGCTCGATCGGCACCGCAAAGCGCTCGCGGAAATCAGAGGCGCTTCCCAGCAATCCCGGGTTGAGGATCTCCATGATCGACCAGAGTTCCGAGAGATGATTCTCAATCGGCGTACCGGTGAGCGCCACGCGGAAGTTGGCCGGCAGTGAGCGGATCGCCTGCGTGCTGGCGGCCGAGGGATTCTTGATCTTCTGCGCTTCATCCAGCGCCAGGCGATGCCAGCGGACCTGCTTGAAGTCCTCGAGGTCTCGCCCGGCCAGGGCGTAGGTGGTGATCACCAGGTCTGAGTTTAGCGCCGCCTCCTTGAATGCCTCACCGTGGACTCGCTGTACACCATGGTGCACCAGCAGTCGCAGCGTCGGTGCGAATCGTGCCATCTCATAGCGCCAGTTACCCAGCACCGAAGTGGGGGCAAACAGCAGCGTAGGCCCAACCTCTCTTCCCTGCTCGGCGGCCAGTTGTCGCTCATGCAGCAGCAGGGCGATGAACTGGATCGTCTTTCCCAACCCCATGTCGTCCGCCAGACACGCGCCCACTCCCAGCCGATGCAGGAATGTCATCCACTGTAGCCCGCGCAACTGGTACGGCCGCAGTTGCCCCACAAAATCCTTCGGTTGCTGTATCGCCTGGACCTGGGCATCGGGGTTCTGCTGCAGGAGTTGCTCGATCCATCCCGAGCCGGTCATCCCGGAGATCTGCAGTCCGGTCTGCGCCCGCGAAGTGCCATGCGCCAGGCGCAGCGCTTCCGCCAGCGTCATGCGCCCCGAGCGGTTCTTCGCCATGAACTCCATCGCCCGCCGCGCGGCGTCGGTGTCCACCTGCAGCCATTCACCATTGAAGCGCACCAGCGGCCGGCCGCTCGCCAGGATCGATTGCAGTTGCTCATCATTGAGCTGCATCGATCCCACCGCCACGCGCCAGTCAAAGTTCATCAGCGCGCCCAGCCCCAGTGTCGATCGTCCCCCAGAGAAGACATTGCCGGAGAATCTCGCCATCTCCGGGTCTTCCAGTATCAGGTCATCCTCGGAGATCGGGTCGACATCCAGTTGTATCGTCAGCTCCCTGCCCGGGTCGTGCGCCCAGCGCGGCAGATCCACCTCGATCCCGCGATCCACGAGCCTGGGCGCCCACTGCCGGACAAACGCGATCGCCTCGGCCGAGTCCAGCGTTATCTCGGCCGGCTGATCTCCCATCCTCTCCAACAGGAGCGGCCAGGCCTCCGCCGCCTCCTGCAACTGCTTGATCAGCGATTCCCGCTGCGCCGACAGGCTTCTGCCAAGGATGGGCGGCAGCTCCTGCCCCAGTTCCCACAGCTTCGGCGCCGGGATCGGGTCCACGTCCCCATGGATCGGCTGCATCAGGATCTGCACCGTCCACCTTTCGTTCTCTTCGTCCACCTCCAGGTCAGGGTTCACCAGGCGCATCATCAGGCGAAACGATGCCGCCATCGGACGATCCTGCAGAGCATCAACCCATACCCTGATCTGCTCGCAGGTCTGTTCATCCAGGCCGTCAAGCGTACGGTTTTCCGTCAGCAGCGACCCCAGGAAGCGGGCGTCCGGCGTTGCCCCATCTGCGCGACAGCGATTGGCGGTGTTCTCAAAGAAGGAATCCTCGGCAAATGTCCGGCGGATGATCGCGTCAGTGGCGGCATTGAGAAATGACTCCACCACCCGGTCGCCGCGCTCACGACTGATCAGCATGCCTTGCATCTCATCAGCTACGCGCTTCAGCCAGTTCAGGTCGGCCGACCCGGTTACCAGCAGCCGCCACACTCCCACAGCGCCGGACTCGCCAACCTCAACGGTGGGGAAAAACTGCCCGGCCGCCACCCGATCCGTGACGAACTGGGCAAGCCATCTCCACAACTGAAGCGGCCGGCTGATTCCCTTCTCCGGGTCCAGCGAGAGCAGCAGGTCCACCGCATCGCTCGCTGCGAAGCTCAGCGCCGTCACACCGTCGTACTGCGTTTCGGTCGCCGCTGCCACCACCAGGGCATCCTCGGCAACTGTCGCCAGTCGCTCGCGAAGTTCCGCGCCGCTGCAGCCCGATTGCACTTTGCGTGCGCAAACCAGCAGGCGATCATCTCTCCAGTCTGTCTCGATGCTCTGCATTCAGCTCTCAGTGGTTCCCTGTTGCGGTCGGAAGGCCCGCCGCCCGCCCAAAAACGCCAGATAGCGGGCAGTCCGGCAAGGATACCACAGATCGTCTCCGCCGACGAGATACCAGAAGGATGTGACGCCGATTTCTCGCGCCGGCAGCGTCAGTGCGTTCGCTGAACCACAAACCGGGCGATAGTCTGCAGAGCCTGCCCGCGCTTGCCCAGAGGCTCGATCGACTCCAGCGCCGCCTGCAATGCCGCATCGGCCTGCTCGCGGCTGCTATCCAGCCCGACCAGCGAGGGGTAAGTGTTCTTCCCCTTGGCTGCGTCCTTGCCGGTGGCTTTGCCCATCTGCTCAGGCGTGCTGGTCTCATCGAGAATGTCGTCGATGATCTGGAACGCCAGCCCCAGGTTGGCTCCGAAGCTGCTGAGGCGGTTTACCGTCTCCTCGCTCGCGTTGGCTGCGATTGCCCCCAGGCGGCAGGAACTGGTCAGCAGGGCGCCGGTCTTCATGCGATGCAGCCGTCGCAGTTGCTCCATGTCGAGCTTCTTTGATTCGCCTTCCATATCCAGCACCTGCCCGCCGATCATCCCCTCCGGGCCGGCGCCGGACGCCAGCTCACGGACCATCGCACCAACCACGCCGGGCGCGGCATCGATGGCCAGCAGCTCAAACGCCATCACTGTCATGGCATCGCCGGCCAGTATCGCCATCGCTTCGCCAAACACCTTGTGATTGGTCGGCCGGCCGCGGCGCAGGTCGTCATTGTCCATCGCCGGCAGGTCATCATGGATCAGCGAGAAGGTGTGGATCAGCTCCATCGCCGCTGCCGCCGCCATGGCGCTGCTCCTTGTCGAGTCATCCCCGCCACAGGCGTGAAACGACTCGATGACCAGCGCCGGCCGCAGGCGTTTGCCGCCGGCGTACAGCGAATAGGCGATCGATTCCATCAGCCGCGCCGGGGCGTCGTTGTATCGTGCCAGTACTTTCTCGAAATATGCGTGAAGGTCCTTGCCGTGGCGAGACAGCAGCTGTTCAGCATCCGCGTTAACCGTCGTCATTGCTCCTGATCCTCCAGCGGCTGGCTTGTCAGCTCGCCCTCAGGAGTCTTGTTGATTTCCTCGATCTGCTTCTCGGCCCGCGTGAGAATGCTGCGGCAGTGCTGGATGAGGAAGGTTCCGCGCTCATAGCGCTCCAGGCTCTCCTCAAGCCCGACGCTGCCGGATTCAACATCCTCGAGGATCTTCTCCAGTTCCTCGATGGCGTCCTCAAAGCTCCTGGGCGGTTGCTGGTTTTTCTTCGCCATGGCGACATTATAAACATCCCGGCGCGATCGGACAGTTGACCTCCTCAACGCTTTGGAGTTGAGCCGGTAGATGCTTCAGGTGAGGTTGGGTGTGCGCTTTATTCGATGCTTAGTTTCCGTTGCGGCGATCATCCTGATGGTCTCCAGGGCTGCCGCGTCTCCCGAGTCGGCCAGTCAGCCTGTTGATGCTCCAGTTTTCACTGGATGGAAAGGCGCCGAGGAAAACCCTACCGCTCCCGGATACCACAAGATGGTCTTCCAGTGGACAGACGAGCGCGGCGAGCAGCGGAGTATGCCCTTTGTGCTCTACCTGCCGCAGGGATACACACCCGAGAAGCAGTGGCCGCTGCTGGTGTTCCTCGCCGGCATGGGCGAAAGAGGCTCAGATCCTGCCGTGGTAATGAACTGCGGCATCCCCGTTGACCTTGGCGGCCGGCCGGAAGTGCAGAAGTGGCTGCCCATGATCATGCTGCTGCCCCTGTGCCCCAGCGATCGCACTTGGGACTCACCCGACATGCCGCCACAGGTGATAAACCTCGTCCGCACCGCCATGAAACGCTGGCCGGTGGATGAGAGGAAGATGTATGTCACCGGGCTATCCATGGGCGGGCGTGGCTGCTGGGCGATTGCTCGCGAAGCTCCAGACCTGTTCACCGTGGTTGCCCCGCTGGTTGGCCGCGACCTGGAGCCGCAGAAGACCGCCGAGATGCTCTCGCGAAGCAACTCCACCTTCCTTGTGATTTCCGGCAAGGCCGACAGTATCAGCGAACCCGGCTCACGCCTCATGGTCGAGGCGCTGCGCGAATATTCGCTCGATGTGGTCTATGCCCCGGTTCCCCGCGCCCATCACGGCCTCTGGCCGGCGTACTACGGCAGCCGCCAGTTCTACGAATGGTTGCTGCTGCATGAGAAGGGCAAGCGTGTTGTTGAGACTCGCCCCAACCATGATGACCTGATCGGCATCTTCTTCGCCGACCGTCGTGGCAGCCATCAGTTCCAGCAGAAGTTGCAGGAGGAATTCTCGGCATTTGCCCAGTACTGGATCCTCGACAACTGCGCGCCTCGTGATGGCCTGGTAGGGCACAAGGCAGAGATGGCCGGGCGCAAGAATGTCTTTGTCACCCATCCGCTCACCCCGGAGGTTGGCTGCCGGCTGCTCATCACCCACCAGGTCCCGCTGAAGAAATCGACGTATCTCGACCTGGAGTTCGGCCGGCATCTCGAGGGTGACTGGGAGCTGGTCATCCGCGTCAACGAGATCGAGGCGATCCGCGTTCCCGTAGATGCCAACACCGCCCCCGACGGCTGGATGCGCATGCGCTACAACCTCACCCCCTGGGCCGGCGGCGAAGTGCGCATACAGGTCATCCACCAGGCCACCGGATGGAAGAACGAAGAGGCCTACTGGTCAAAAGTCCAGATCACAACCGAGTAAGCCTTGTGGACGAGGCTGTACCTGTGTCGCTGTAGGGAAACCAGGTGACGCACATCAGTCTCGTTTTCACCACAAAGCGACGCAGTAACTGAGTAACCCTTGGCCTCTCGATACCGGTCAATGTGAATGTGACTCGGGCAGACCTCTGCCGATGCGAATTCCCGTGGCCTACCGGACAAGCCGCTCCACTTGAGGTTGAGCAGCTCTAGAGAACCTCAACGCCATCAGCGTCGACCGGTGTCTGCCATTTGTTCTGTATCAGGAATTCTGAATGCTACAACTGCGCGTTGGGGCACATCGGCGCGCCGGCACAGCAGGCGCATCCCGCGCCATGGCCGCCGCCATTGTTGGCGGACTGGGTTTCCCCCGCGCCGACGGAAAACGAGCTGAACTGGCGCGAGGTCTTTTCGCCGCCACACTTGGGGCATTCCACCGTTTCGGTACTGCTCATGCTGCGCACGAGCTTCTCAAACTTCGAATTGCAGGATTCGCAGACGTACTCGTAAATCGGCACTGAATGACTCCTTGTTTTCCTTCTCGTTTCTCCGCTGGACTATAGCATCTCGCCGCTGTGGGGTGTAGCCCGCACCTGCTGTGCGTGAACTGACACACGCAACTCCCCGCCGCGGGTGTATAGATCGGCGATCGCCTGGCCCACCAGTTCGCGCCGCCAGCCGGTCATGATTCGCAGGTCGTCGGCCGATTCGTTTCTCCTCAGCCGTGTCAGCAGCTCGCTCGTGTCGCTTCGCGTGATGGCAAGCTGCGGATCAACACCCCGCCCCAGGCACAGGGTCTGCGCCAGGGCGTGTATGGCATCAGTCTGGAACTGCTGGCGGGGCAGTTCCTCCGTCTTGCGCATCTCCAGTGGTTTGGTAACCGGCTTTTGCGCGCCTTCCCTGATGGCTTGGAGGATGGCCTCTGTGTGAGCCACGCGAATCGGACGCGGAAGCCCCTTTATCTTCAGCAGCTTTTCCTCATTGCCGGGCGCTTGGCGCGTCATCTCGATCAGGATGTCATCGCGCAGGTAGGTGCGCGGCGGAAGATCCGCCTTCCGAGCCGCCGCGTCGCGCCAGATCGCCAGTTCGCGCAGGATCCCAAGCTGCCGGGCATCCAGCGTGGCGCAGCCACGTATCCGCAGGAAGCTCACCTCCGGGTCAAACTGGTAGGGGATGCTCTGGCACATCGCCCGGCATTCCTCCTGCACCCAGTCCATGGTGCCGGCCGCCCTGATCGTCGGCTCCAGTTCATTCCACACCGCCGGTAGAAAGCGCACATCATCCGCCGCGTAGCGAGTTTGCGGGCCGGTCAGGGGACGCTGATCCCAATGCGTAAAGGTCAGGCCCTTGCCCAGCTTTATCCCCATCAGTTGCAGCACCAACCGCTGCAGTGAGATCGGGTAGGGCAGGCGGGCGAATCCCGAGGCGATCTGCGTGTCGATCACATTCTCGGCCGGCCGGCCAAGCAGCCTCGCCACCGGCTCCATGTCCTGCCCGCCGGCATGGACGATCTTGCGCACCTGCGGGTCGGCGAGCAGTTCCCACAGCGGCGTCAGGTCCAGGTCGGCCAGTGGATCCACCAGGGCGATCTCCGTCGTCGTACCGATCTGCACCAGGCATAGCCTGGGGACGTAGGACATCTCCCCGATGAACTCGCTGTCATATGCAAACGAGCCTGCTTCCCGCAGCCGGCCGATCAGTGCCTCCAGCTCCCCCTGGCGGTCGATGATCACCGGCTTGCCACGAAAGATGTCTGTGCGGCCTTTGTAGTCGTGCTTTATTTCGGTGGTCTGTTCGTGTGCCTTGTCATGATGCCTTGAGCGGAACTTGCTCCGCCAGGCATTCTGCTGCTTGAAACTGAATTCTTCATCCATCGAGGAAATCATAGCAATCGACTGGCAAGTTTCAGCAGGTGCGCACATCAGCATGGTCGATCCTGGGCTGTCGCTCCAGTTTGCCCCGAATCCCGCGGGAAATGTGTCATTCGTCCAGTGGACACTGACTGTTTTTTGGTCACAATATTCATCCCATAACGCATTGATCCGACGAGTACCGAAAGGAGATCGTTTACATGTCCCAGGAAAACCAGACCCAGACCTCCGAGCAGGGCCAGCAGATCCAGGTGATGCTCGACGAACGCGAGATGAAGATCGTCTACGCGAATGCGTACCGCATCCATACCGCGCCTGAGGAAGTCGTGATTGACCTTGGCTTCAACATGCCCAACCCGAATGTTCAGCCCGGGCAGGCGCCCCAGCAGATGCTTTTCCGCGTCACCGACCGCGTGATCATGGGCTACGCCAATGCCAAGCGCCTCGCACTGTCGCTGCAGCAGCTTGTTAAGAGATATGAGCAGCAGTTCGGCGAGATTCCGCTGCAGCCCGGCCCCCGCGCTGCCAAGTAATTCGAGCTTGAGCCAAAATCAAAGCGAGACAACAAAAACCCTCGGGTTCGCGAAAAGCGTCCCGAGGGTTTTTCGTTGTTGCCATTGAAGGGATTGCGACTCGCTGAAGCAGTTCCGCCGGAACTGCGGGAGATAGGCTGATCCTTGGCGAACATGCACAATCAGAGCCAGGGAAGCCGGACGGCATACATCCCTTCTTCACTGCCAGGCGCAGACTGTCCAGCGCCGACCTCTCGATACAGGTCGACTTACATCCAGTTCGCGCGGACTTGCGCTGATCCGACCCCGCGGCTTGAGGACAAGCCTCTTCACCTGCTTGCAGTAGAGCAGCGTCAGCCGATTGCGCCTGCTGACGCGATCACGGCCGCGTCGCGGGCGCACAGGTCGGGGTAGTCCGCCACCGAGCCAACGTCCGGACGACGCTTCCAGCTTCGCGCACAAGCCTGGTAGTCATTGCGGCGATCGATCACCTTCACCCGCACGGCCTGCTGCTGGTCGGCCGGCTCCTCAGCGAAGCTGTGGAACCCGGCGCCAACGATATCCTCCAGGTCCACGCCGTACTCCATCAGCCGCCGGCGCAGCTGGTCATCATCGATGCAGTAGATAACCTCCGCATCCAGCGCCTTGTTCAGGCCGACCTGCTTCTTCAGGCCATCGAGTTGCAGCAATGCCGAGTCGCGCAGCTCCATCAGTATCCGCCACTCCTCGCGGATCTCGTCGCTTACCTGCATGCCCGAGGGCTTGGGCAGTGAGGCAAGATGCACGCTCTCCAGCGACTCCTCGCCGGCGGGGCGATTTCTCAGGTGTTCCCACGCCTCATCCGCGGTGAACACCAGCATGGGCGCAAGCAGCTTGATGAGCGCCCCGGCCATCTGGTTCATCACTGTCTGGCAGCGCCGCCGCAGCGGCGAATCCGGCTTCTCGCAGTACAGCCGATCCTTCATGGCGTTGCCGTACACGGAGCTGATCTGCACCGCGCAGAAGTCATGCAGCAGGCGGAACGCCCGGTGCAGCTCGTAACGGTCGTATGCCTCGGTCACCTCGCGGATCAGCGTGTCGAGCTGATCCAGCGCCCAGGCATCCAGCGAGCGGGACGGGATCTCCTGCGCATCCTTCGCTGCGTCAAAGTCGTACAGGTTCGAGAGCAGGTAACGCAGCGTGTTGCGGATCTTGCGATACTTATCGGCAAACTCCTGCAGCACCTTGGGGCTGCAGGGGATATCACCCTGGTAATCCACCGAGCAGCACCACAGCCTCAGCAGGTCAGCGCCGTGGCGGTTGATCTCGGCGACGGCCGTCACGTACTCCTTGTCGCTCTTGCTAACCTTGGTGCCATCCGGCTTAACCACGAAGCCATGCGTCAGCACCTGCTTGAACGGCGGAACGCCGTTGAACCCGAGGCTCGGCAGCAGCGAAAGCTGGAACCAGCCGCGATGCTGGTCGGAGCCTTCCAGGTAAAGGTCGCAGGGGAACTTGTGATCCTCCCGCTTCTGTAGCACATCGTGCCAGCTCGAGCCGGACTCAAACCAGACATCGAAGATATCCGTCTCCTTGCGGAGCTTCTCCTTGGGGAAGTTGGCCGGCGTTTCCACGCCCTCCAGCAGTTGCGCCGGAGACATGGTGAACCACGCCTCTGACCCATGCTCGGCGAACTTCCTCGCCACCGCCATCACCGTCTCGGGCGTGAGCAGGGCCTCTCCCTGTTCGTTGTAGAACACCGGAATCGGCAGACCCCAGGCACGCTGGCGCGAGATGCACCAGTCAGGCCGACTGGTGAGCATGCCGGTCATGCGGGCGCGGCCCCAGTCAGGGATGAACCTGATGTCTCGTCCAACGGCGTGCAGGGCACGATCTCGCAGGCTCATCTCCGACTTGCCGGCCGCCTTCTCGTCCGGCGTGATAAACGGCTTGTCCACCGCGATGAACCACTGCTCGGTCGCACGGAAGATGATCGGCGTCTTCGATCGCCAGTCATGCGGGTAGCTGTGGCTGATCTTCTCTTCCTTCAGCAGCAGCTTGTCCGTCTTCAGCCGCTCGATGATGATTGGGTTGGCCTTCCAGACCACCACTCCCTGCAGCCACTCTGGCGCGGTCTTGTCGAAAGTTCCATTGTGCAGCACCGGGCAATAGACCGGCAGGCCGTGCGAGATGCCGGTCAGGTAGTCATCCTCACCATGCCCCGGCGCCGTGTGCACCAGGCCAGTGCCATCCTCGGTGGTCACGTAGTTGGCCGGCAGGATAATGCCCTTCTTGTCGAGGAAGGGGTGACGATACTGCGCCTTTGACTCAACCAGCGCCGCACCCTTGGCCGGCTTCGATACCGCCAGCACCTCCATGCCGGCCAGAACCTTCTCGCGCAGCGCCTCGGCGATCACGCCAACGCGCGTCTCACCATCGCGGCGATAGGTGGCGGCCACGTAGTCAACATCCGGGTTCACCGCCACCGCCAGGTTCGCCGGCAGCGTCCAGGGCGTAGTCGTCCAGACCAGCAGCATCAGCGGATGCTGCTCTGTGATCTCGAACACCTGTCGCAGCGCATCCTGGTCGGCCACCGGGAACTCGACATAGATACTGGTGTCCTCGACGTCCTTATATTCAAGCTCCGCATCGGCCAGCGCCGTCTGGTTGGCGATCGACCACGGAACCGGTTTGAGCTTCTTGTAGACCAGTCCGTTCTCGACGAACCGGGCGAACACCTCCAGCGTGTTGGCCTCGTATGTTCCCTTCATCGTCCAGTAGGGGTTGGCCCAATCCCCCAGGACGCCGAGCCGCTGGAACTGCTCGTTCTGGATGGTGGCGTACTTCGCCGCGTAGTCGTAGCAGCGCCGGCGGATGTCCACCACATCCATCTCCCGCATCTTCGGGCCCAGTTCCTGCTGGATCTTGTGCTCGATCGGCAGGCCATGGCAGTCCCATCCCGGCACATACGGCACGCGATGTCCCTGCATCGTGCGGAAGCGCATGATGCAGTCCTTGAGCGTCTTGTTGATAAGGTGGCCGATGTGGATGTCGCCGTTGGCGAAGGGCGGGCCGTCATGCAGTATCCACAGGGGGTCGCCCGCGTGCTTCTCCAGCACCTTGTGATAGAGGTCCATCTCCTGCCACTTCTTCAGCCGCACCGGCTCATTCACCACCAGCTTGGCTTCCATGGAAAAGGGAGTGTTGGGAAGGTTCAGCGACTGCTTGTAAAGCTTCTTCTTGTCGTCGGCCACGTGTGTCTCCAGTTATCCTGCCTTGGCGATAACAAGATCGCCCCGCCGATTGCGGCAGGGCGAATCCATCTTCACGGCGCTGCAAAACGGTCACCCTACCGGCCATTGCCGGCGATGATAATTCGGGCAACCGCTATGGCGAGAATCATGGCGTCGAGTATTACTCGCCGCCATGGGAGCGTCAAGTTACACAAAACGTCGTCCAGGTCCCGCTTGTCTGTCCTCTCCAGTGTGACTCGCCCAACCCATGCCGCCCCGATTTGCCTGTCACGGGCGGCAACTCGCCTACCGGGCGGAGGCAAGGGCGGGTAAACTCACCGGCCGAATGGAATACCGCGTCGAACTGGATGTCTATAACGGGCCGTTGGACCTGCTCCTCTACCTGATCAAGCGGGACGAGCTGGACATCTACGACATACCCATCTCCCGCATCACCCAGTCCTATATGGAGTACATCACCATGCTCCAGGGGATGAACGCCGACAACGGCCTGGACATCAATCTTGCCGGCGACTTCCTGGTCATGGCCGCCACGTTGATGGAGATCAAGTCGGCCATGCTCCTGCCTCGCCTGACAGAGACCTCATCCGACTCCGCCGGCGGCGCTCCCGCCGCGGAGGATATCACCGACCCGCGTTACGAGCTGGTGCAGAAGCTGCTGGAGTACAAGCGCTTCAAGGATGCCGCCATGATGCTGGAGCAGAAGGCGGTCATTCACTCACAGCGCTTCCCGCGCTATCCCGCCCGTATCGATCCCAGCACACCCAGCGACGAGCCACCGCCACTGGACATGGAGGAGGTGCAGATCTGGGACCTGCTGGAGGCGTTCAACCGCCTGATGCGCGAGGTAGGGCTGCGCAAGACTGTCCATGAGGTCGTCTACGACGATACCCCCATCGATCTTCACGCGGCCGACATTGAGGATCGCCTCACCCGCGAGGGCAAACTCTCACTTCGCAAGCTGATCTACGAGTGCAAGAACAAGAGCCAGATGATCGGCATCTTCCTGGCTGTGCTGGAGCTGACGCGGCAGAAGAAGATCCTTCTGGCGCAAAACGAACAGGAAGACGATATCGAGATCGAGAACGCTCCCGAGGAGCACCGCCGCACCTATCAGGAACTGATGTCCGAGGATGCCGATGTGCCTCAGGATGAAGAAGCAGGGGAAGAAACAGCCGAGCAGGGGGAGGAAGACTCAGTCCCCGCCGAGTCGATCCTCGACGATGTGAGCAGTTCAGAAGAACAATAGCACTATGGCGCAGTTCCGCCCAAAGTGGAGCGGGCGGTCCTCTACCCGCGGGAGGTAAGGGATTCCTCGGCGATCATGGACTATCAGGGCCAGGGAAACCGGAAGACGTCCGTTGATGTCCCTCTTTCACCACGAAGCGAGGACGCAATCAGGCTAGCGTTAACGTCTCAATGCCGGTCAATGTGAATGCTACTGGGGAAGACTTATCGCCGCTTCGGCATCCCGTGGCCTACAGGACCAGCCACTCCACTTGAAGTTGAGCAGATCTGGCACCGGGGCTTTAAGGCACTCGGTCGGGCTTTGGCGAGTGAACCGGCGGCTGCGCCGGCGCGGGCAGCGAAGCAGACGCTTCCAGCGTTTGCAGCTTGCGCAGCGCCATCCACACGTCGTTGTACAGATCCTCACGCCGATGGCCCAGTTGCAGGGCAACTTCCGCCTTGAAGTTGCTGTAGGTCAGGTCCATGATCGCCTGGGCAAATGCCTTTGCCAGGTCCTCGCGCGGAGCCTTGGCACGGTAGGGGTAATCCACACCGCCACGCGACTCAATGGGGCCAAGCGTCGGCAGATACTTCTGCTTGAGAAGCTCCAGGTCCTTCCGCAGGCGGGCACGGACGGTAAGTGTGCCGGCGCCTCGGTCGGAGTTCTTCTGCACGATGCTGAAATATCCAAATGTCGTAACGAGCCACATTCCCGGCCAGCTCCGAACCAGTTGGTTAAGGGAGGTTAAACACTTGTCTGGCGACAATCCAGAGAACGGGAGAGCACAAATACATATTTTTAGACTTTTCCCAGTTTAACATGAACCGGGCTGGCGCACAAAAAACCGCGGAGACGCACCAAAGCGTCTCCGCGGTCACAGGAGGCATACAAGTTCGTGGCGCGTCCCCTCCGACGCCCAAGAGCCTCCGCTCCTTCACCCTCCGGCCGCTTCTAACCCTGACTCTTCGCACGCGTCCGACTTCGACTGCTCGTCGATGCCTTTCGCCCGCTGGTGGTCGTCCGGCGACTTGCCGTCGCCGTCGATCTCTTTTTTGTACCGGTCGCCTTCGAGCTCGAGCTTGACCGGCCATGCCGTCCGGTACTGGCCTTCATCCCCTTGGAAGCTGAGGTCTTCTTCGTCGTTGCCCTTCCCGGGGTAGCTCGTGACGACGCTTCGGTGCTCGTCTTCCTGCTGCTTCTGGCTTTGCTCGGCGTTCGCTTAGCCGTTTGGCGCGTCTTTGCTTTCGTAGGCATAATCTCCTTTCCGGCACACTCTGGAGCCTTTCATGCCGCTGTGAGGTTAAACACAAACACTGTGCCATACTCCTGGATGCGGCGATTTGCCCGCCAGGACCGCAACTGTTGCCGTTGAGTCTGGTTCTTACTGCCGGTTTGAATGACAAGCTGTCACCGCAAGGATGACTGCGGTGAAAAAACGACGGAGAACAGCTTGGATTCCCAGGCAGGAGAAGTGCAGGACACTAAGCCCATCGCGCCTTTGCCAGAGGCGGCAGAATCTCCTCGAGTGGAGAATCTGTGTTTACAAGTGTGATAGCAGCCGATCTTCAACCCTTAATGCATGCGTCGCGAGCCGGGATTTCCCTAACTCCTTGTTGCAAAACGCTCTACAAATCGCGTGTGGGAGCCCAACGATAGTCCGCATTCGCGCCCGGTTCTTTTCACGGACGTGAGCAATGCCGATGGCGGCTATCTTACCGCTCACGGCCTGGTCTATAGCTGGATCTCGCAATACTTCGGCGAAGGTACGCCTCTTTTCGAGACTGAATCACGCTCCAAGTACATCGAGGCGCTGGCACCCGATGAGCACACGATGCTCATCAACAAGAGCGACGTGGAACAGATCGTAAACCTGGGGATGAAGACAATCATCCTGCTTCCTTACAAGGTACGCCTGTTGGAGGAAAACGGAGCTTCTGTGGCGTCTTTGTAAGCGAGATCCACCCAGCTCCTTACGCACTGAAACAAGGTGTTTTTCTTCCACCGGGCCCGGCAGAATCTGCGTAACCCCTTGAACTAAAACGCTCTACAAACGGGGGCGCCGTTTGCCAAAAACTGTTCATAAAGCGCTTTATTAGAAGCGTGAAACGCTTTATAACATTGGCACGCCATTTTTGTACCGGAGGCTCGCGTCATGCGAACGATCTTTCAAGGCATCTCGGTGATGTGTGTTGCGGCTGCCAGCCAGGGGCTACTCCTGGCAGACGTGACAGTGACGGTCGACCGATCTTCCCCCTTTGCCACCAGTCTGCTGCAACTGGGCGTTACCTACACGCACCAGGGAATCGACGACGGCACAGTCAACAATGCGGCGGTCAATCGCGGCAAGCAGCTCATCAGCCAGTACGCCTCTTACCAGAACACCCACATCATCGGGTGGGGCCCGGGTGATATTAACCCCGCCCCCGGCCAGTATGCCTGGGGAACGCTCGATAACCGCATCAACATGATGAACACCGTCCAGGGTGTGACGCCGGTCATCACCCTCTGCTCCGCCCCGGGATGGATGAAGCCCGGCGGCAATACCTGGGATCTCGAGCAGCGTGTCGCGGCCCAGTACTATGACGAGTTCGCCGACCTTTGCCTGGAGGTTGCCAAGCGCTATCCCCAGGTAAAACACTTCCAGGTCTGGAACGAGTTCAAGGGCTTCTGGAACCTTCAGCAAAACCGCTGGGACGTGGAAGCCTACACCGCCATGTACAACGCGGTGTACGACAAGCTGAAGGCATACGATCCCACCATCCAGGTAGGGGGGCTTTACCTGGTCATCTCCGGTAGCGGCAGCGGGGTGACACGCGAGACCGGCGGAGTGGGCAAGGAGTTTGGCAATCCGCTTCTCAACAGCGACAAGCAGGTAATCAACTACTGGCTCCAGAACATGCACGGCGCGGACTTCATCTGCATCGACCGCGGCATCAAGGATGGCCAGGACCTCACTCCCTACACCACCGAGCAGCTTCTGGACCTTACCAAGTGGCATGGCGAGATCGTTAAGCAGGTCCGCCAGATGACCGACCTGCCTGTCTGGTACTCCGAGTACTACGCCCAGGTCTCCGACCAGGAGCATCCCAATGTCGCGGCGTATGCCTCGGTCTATAAGGGCATCGTGGAGAACGGCGCGTCAGTGGCGCTGCTGTGGGAGCCGAATGACACTCCCCATCCCCGCCCGGGGCTTTTCAGCGACGTCTCCAACGCCGATGGCGGCTACCTGACCGCCCATGGCCAGGTTTATACCTGGATCGCCGACTACTTCGGCGAGGGAACCCCCATCTTCGAGACTCAGACCAGTTCCAAGTACATCG
>JAKORQ010000455.1 GCA_029777755.1 Planctomycetota bacterium | reverse complement strand
GAAACCGGACGCCTTGGCGTCCGGAATCGGTGGAGCGGCAGATCGCGATCAGATCCGGAAGTGTGCAACCTCGGCACGCAGACGCTGGGCCAGCTCCTCCAGGTCGCGGGCCGTGCCGGCGGTTTCGCGCACGGCATGGGAATTCTGCTCGGCCATCTGGGCAATACGCTCCACGTTGCGGGCAATGTCGGTGCTGGCGGCACCTTGTTCGCGCAGTGCCGACGAGATGTCGGTTACGGCTCGCACCACCTGACTGGCGCCCTCGCGGATCTGATCCATGGAATGGCCTGCCTCACCCGCCAGGACCACCCCGCCCTGAACGCGGGTTACCCCATCCTGCATGGTCTCGACGGCGCGGCTGGTACCCTTCTGGATCGCCGCAACCATGCCGGTGATTTCGTCGGTGGCCTTGGCGGTACGCTCGGCCAGCTTGCGCACTTCGTCGGCAACCACGGCAAAGCCACGCCCGGTCTCACCTGCCCGGGCCGCCTCGATGGCCGCGTTAAGTGCCAGCAGATTGGTCTGATCGGCAATTTCCTTGATGGAATTGACAATGGTCGAGATCCGCGCCGATTGATCGCCCAGATCCTGGATTACCGCTGCGGATTCGCGTACCGATGCCGCAATGCGCTCCATCTCCACCACCGTGCGTGCCACCACGGCCCCGCCATCAGTGGATAGCCGGCCGGATTCGGCGGAGATTCCTTCCGCCGACGACGCGCTGGAAGCGATCTCCTCAATCCCTACCGTCATCTCCTCGACCGCAGCGGCCATGTTCGACGCCGCTTCGCTTTGCTGATCGGATCCGCTCGAGACCATCGACGCGGAACTGGCGAGTGAAACGGCCGATCCTGCAACATCGTCGGCGCCCGACTGCACCTTGGCGATCACATCGGTGAATGACTGGGCCATCAAGTTGAACTGGTCGGCGACATGCTTCAGCTCATCCTGGGCCGACAAGTTGATGCGGCTGCGCAGATTGCCGGCCGCGAGATCCCGGGCGCCGGCACTGAGTTCCTCCACCGACTGCATCACCGCGATGCAGAAACCCACAGACAGGTAAAGCAGGGCCAGAACGGACACCAGGGCGAGGCACGCGGCCATTACGAACTCCCGCTTGATCTCGGCATAACGTGCGTCGAGCAGTGCATTGGCCTCCGGAATCAAGTGTTCATAAGTCTTGGCATACACCAACCCGATGGTCTTGGTGGCCATTTCGAAGAACTCCGCCGAGGGCATCGCCAGATCGTCCTTCAACACATGGTTCTGCAACGTATCGACGATGGCTGCCGACGAAGTATTGAAGTCCTTGACCAGGGTATCAAGGACAGAGCGTACTTTCGGATTGGCGATAGCAGCCCGTTCAAAGTTTTCGTTGAGATCGAGCACCGACATGTTGAGCTCACCCAGCTGGCTGCTGATGTCGTAGCGCCGCTGTTCGTCGATAGCCTTGGCGGCCAGGACGCCTGTTCCCATGGCCCGCAATCGCCCCAGCCGTTCCGACACGTCGGGTACGCGGCGCAGAGCGTTGTCGATGAGATAGTAGGAGTCGGCGGAGGGGTCCAAGGTCAGGTTGCCATCGTCGCCCAGATCATGAAGGGCGAGAATCGCGACGCGGATCATCGCGGAGTGGGCCAAGAGATTGTCCCTGGGCGCCATCTGCATGCCCCCACTGCGCAGGGCCTCCCATTTGCTCTACACATCGGCCCAGCGGCGAGCGGCTGTGGGCGCAAAATCCGCTGAGATGCCGGCGCTGGCCAGCTTCATGGCCTGCTCCAGATCTTCTGTATTCTTTTTCAGGCGGGGCCGT
>JAKORQ010000454.1 GCA_029777755.1 Planctomycetota bacterium | reverse complement strand
CGCCGACGGGGTTCAAGCGTCCCTGGTCGGCGATCTGGTCATAGGCGAGAAAATCGGTGAGCGAGTGCTTCTGTCGCCCAACGGTGCGATCGAAATAAAGTGTCCCGGAGCCGGAAAGGTCGGAGAAGTTGAAGGCTCGCGCACCGGTGTTGTCGCGAGTGTATACCCACTTCCTGTCGTCGCTCTTCCAGGGGATATAGGAAGCGATATCGTAGGACTCGTAGGCTATGCGGTTGTCCGGCGTAAGGCCGCGCGGGGCAAAGTCGATGTCGTGCACGATCCGCCAGAGCGCTTCCTGCACCACATCCGGCTTGCGCTGTATCTGCCAGTCGGCATCGGTGGGGTTGTCGACGGTGGCAACGTAGATGTCGCCATCGACAATCATCACCTGCTCGCCGGGGGTACCTATCAGCCGCTTGATGTATGCCTGGTTGTAATGATGGATCTCCGGCGAGGCGGGCGTTTTGAACACCACCACATCCCAACGCCTTGGCTCGCGCAGCAGATAGGAGTACTTGAGCACGAGGATGCGATCGCCATAGAAGACCAGGGGCCGCTCCGACTGCTGATCCGGCACCGCGAAATTGCAGTTGGGGCAGTAAACTCTCTTCTGGTTTACGGTTGTCCAGCGCCGGGGGATGTTGATGTCGGTGGCGCTGGGACGGTCCGGCGAGTAGTTCACATCGAAGCGATAGCCGCAGTTCTCGCAGACAAACCGCGCATGGGCGCCCTTCAGGGTGGGCGCCATCGACCCGGTGGGAATGACGAACGCCTCCACCACGAATACGCGCAGTGCAAAGGCGACAATCAGCATGAGGACGATCTGGTTGAACGTCTCCCGTCGGCTGGTATGGGGCCTGGAGCTCTTAGTCTTGTGCGCCATTTGAGCAACGGATAATAGCCGAAGCGCCAAGTCAGTGCGACTGTGGCGCTTCGGCGATTGCGAGAAGCGGTATGCCTTTCGTACGGCGATCAGGCGCGCTGCTTTTGCGCGCGTCCACCAGTCTTGCCTGCTGGCGCCACCTCGTTGATGCCGGGCTTCAGCTTGTGGCGCTTGGAACCGAGGATAAGCGTCCCTTCCATTCCCGCCGGCAGCCGGATCGTCCCAAGCAAGGCCGGGCCTTCCCGGGAAAGGTCAAAGGATATGTTGCCGAGCCTGTGCGGCATCCTCCCGGTGATACGTGTGAGCGAGCCTGGCTGTGGACGGATGACGACGGATTCAAAGCCGAAGTCGGCTGGCCGAATCCCCGCGATGGTCGCGAGGAAGTGATAGACTGGATGGGCCGCCCAGGCATGGCAATCCGAACGGCTGGGCTCGGGCATCTCGAAGGCGGTACGGAAGCCGTTAGCCTTGAGGGCCTTCCACAGGTCCAGTCGCTTGAGCAGGGCATCAATCTCGCCAACCTGCCCAAGCGCCTCAAACAGGTAGTGGGAGAAGTAGATGGTTGTCTGGTGCAGGCCCTCGGTCGCGAGCATCTGCCTGATCAGCTTGCGAGCGTCGGCCCCGCTGACCACCCCGGAGAGCACGGCCAGGCACTGGGCATGCTCGCTGAAGTTGGTGTGCTTCAGGTCGTCGGCAAACAGCGCCTTCTTCCGGTCAAAGAAATGCTTCGTGACCGCGCGCGACAGCTCGTCGGCAAAAGCCCGCTGACGCTTCGCAAGCAGCGGCTCGCCAATGAATTCCTCCAGGTCGGCCGCCTTGCGCAGCGTGTAGATTGCCTGCAGGTTGAGGATGGCGTTGAAACCAATATGCCCGTCGGCCGGGACGCCCGCGTACCATGCGGGCACCCAGTCGGTAAAGTTCCAGCCTTCCGGGCTGCGCAACAGGCCATTCTCCTCCCGTCGGCTGCGCCAGTACTCCAGCACAGAACGAACGCCGCGCATCTTCTCTGCCACATACTTTTTGTCGCCACGCCAGAGGGCGTAATCGTAGACCATGCAGCACCACCAAAGAGAGAACGGCGGGATGGTCTGTACCGTGCGCGTGGGGTAGCGCGAGTAAGTCAGCCCGGTGGGCTGGCGGGACAGATCAAACAGGTCAATGCACTTGCGGGCCAGGCGATTCTCGTTGGCCGCGGTGTACGCAACCAGCGACTGAAGGCGCGTGTCGCCCACATAGTTCAACCGCTCGTAGTAAGGGCAGTCCATGCTGGTGTCGTGCGAGCACATCTCCAGCGTCCGCAGGGCGATGGGGATGATCTGCTCATGCCCCGGATCGCTGGAGGTAAAGCGTGCCCCGAACTTGAAGGGGAAGTGTGTCTCCAGGAACTCCAGCCGGGATATATGCAGCGGGGAGTCGGCCGTTTTTACAATGATCTCGAGATATCGGCCGGCCATGTAGTTGTGCGTGCTGTATGGAAAGCTCTCGCTGCCGGAGGTAAGCGATATACCCACGCCGCGGAAGACCTTGCCCTCGACCTCATCGCGATTTCCCTTGGAGGTAAGCTTGCCTTCTTCATTCATCTCGAACAGCGACTCGGCCGAATGGATGCGCACGAAAGCACCTTCGCCGCGGCAGTTGAGCAGCGGATAGGCGCAGTAATAGTTCTGCAGGTCGACGATCACGCGGCGGAAAGTGTTGGCCGGGACAGTCAGTTCGCCTTCACCGGCCAGCAGGGCGTTCCATGCGGCGGCCTCGTCCTGGATGTTCTCCGCTTCGCGCACTCGCAGATTTTGAGTGACGTCGGAGCTGATGGCGACCACTGATCGCGCGACGCCCGCGTGAATGACCTGCTCATACATTGGCGGCAGCCATGCAGGGCGCAGTATCCAGAATGGTGCTGTCTCCCAGCGCAGCGAGGCCAGTGCAGTTCGGGCAAGGATAGCGGGCTTCTGCCAGCCATCGCCTTCACCGCGCTCGGCCGCGTGATCAATCTGCCGGCCGTCGATCACCAGTTGCGCGCCGGTGGCGAAGTAGGAGCCCAGACGATCATGATCCATGAACTGGTATCCCGGCAGGACGCGGTACTCCCACTCCGCCACGCCGGTGGTCAGCAGTTCATTGGCGTCATCCTCGCCATAGACCAGCAGAGCGGGACGATGCGTCATCTGCGCTTCAGGTGCTGGCGCACTGGGGGCCACCCACCACACGCGAACGGTGACCATATGCTCGCCGGCAGACAGGTCGAGCAGGTAAGTCTCATAGACCCAGTTCTTCAGGTCGGATCGCTCCGCGCCGCGCCCGACGTACTGCTGATCCACATACAGCTCATAGCGCTGGTCGGCGGCGATGTGCACGCGCAGCTTCCGCGGCTTATCAAGGGCAAACTTCCGCCGGTACTGCAGGACCAGCGATTCATCCGGGTTGTAGGGCCTGGGGCCGATCCATCTGGCTGGCCACTGTTCTCCGCCAAAACCGTACTGTTTCTTGTTTGCGTTGGGTTCTGAAGTGAGGGGATAGATGCGACGATGCACGACGACTCCTGTGTTAACTTGACCTGGCGAAGAGTGTAT
>JAKORQ010000453.1 GCA_029777755.1 Planctomycetota bacterium | reverse complement strand
CTCCTTGTTGTAGATCAGCGCGCTCCAGGGGATGGCAAGCGTCGTTTCGCCGATGCCCAGCACGCCGCCGATGTTGGACACCACGTAGACAACTTCACCGGCAACGAGGTCAATGATCCACTCCTCGACATCGCCCAGTTCCTCGCCCGTGTCGTTGACCAGCCGGTAATTAGTGAGGTCAAACTCGCCAAAGCGGCTGGCGCGCAGCAGTTCGACCTCGTCCGTGTCAAGCCCAAGCTGCTCCACACTCAGAAAGAGCGCCGGGCTGGCAAACAACCTGTCGTCCAGCGCGGGCGCGTCCTCAAGCTCGCCCGCGTCGTAAATGAACACGTGGTTCACCGCTGTGGCGGTCTGCTCGCCGCCGCCCTCCGGCGTAACGGCGACCTCCTGCTCGCCGATCTGGACGTCGCCCCACTCGACGGCGACGATGTGCTCGTCCTCCATGCCGAGATATTGCCCGGCATCAAACACCAGGAAGAGCACCTCGCCTCCCGCACTCACGAGCAAATCCATCACCCCGGCGATTACTTCGCCCTCCGGCGTCACGACCTGCCGGCTCAGCATCCGCCCAGACGTGATCCAGTGGCTTACCAGCTCGGGCAACGGCTGCGCTGTGGAGCCGCTGTCCGCCTCGCCCGCGCCAAGCGGCACCTCGGCAAGCTCGCCCGCCGCACCGCCTACCACGACTTCCGTCTCTGGCAGCATCCCCATGTTGGGCGGGGCACCAGCCGCGCCGGGCTGCGCCGGGTTATTCCCCCCGCACCCGGCGAGCAGCACAACAAGGGCGATCCCCAGCACAGCGACCAACCCATAACGACGATACTCTCTATGCACGATAACTCCAGACCTCTGCCGGGAGGCTCTACGCGAATCTATCCGGCTCTATGTTTAAACAGTACGTGTGTTTCGCTGGCCTAAAGGCGGCCAGAAAACGTTGAAGTATTTGAAGCATAGCGGCCAGGCGCTAAAAAAGTCCTATACGTGCCCCAAAAAGCTTCTAAATATCGCCGCAGGGCGCAAAAAACGGCGGACGCTTGAGCGCCCGCCGGTCCGTTCACGCGTTACAGGGTCATCTGGCCAGGTTAGGAGCCATCGTCCCCACCAGCACCTATACTGCCACTGGCACCGGTGTCATCACCACTGCCGGTATCGTCGCCACCGGCATCCAGCCCCTGCCAGAAGGTATCGATCTCCACCTGGTTGGCGAAGCCTTCCGTCTCGATGGCATTGACATCAACCGTCGGGGCTTGCTCAAGTTGCTCCTGCGTAGCTGCAAGGACGAACTGCTCCAGCTCCGCGTCGATCGTCAGGCGATCCCACGGGATGGCGATGGTGTTCGCGCCGATCCCCAGGAAGCCGCCGATGTCCGCCAGAGCGTATGGCACGCTCATGCCCTGCGTGCTGAACAGCACCTGGT
>JAKORQ010000041.1 GCA_029777755.1 Planctomycetota bacterium | reverse complement strand
TGATGCGCTCGATGTCGGCCATGCCGGGCTTGTCATGGGTCATATTCGCAATTACCTTCTGCGCCCGTCCGAAAACCAAATTGGAACTGCGGGGAATATTAGCGGTCCGAGGGAGTAATGTCTACTTTTCCTATATGCGGATCGGACATCGCCGCCGGACGTTTAACTATCAAACTGAGAAAGCCAGGCGCAGGTTCGCTATTTCGCCTCGGTTCCTGATACCTCGGCGAGCTCTTCGTCTTTTTTCGGTTCAGTGACAGGCGGCTTGATCGGCTTGGCCGGGGCGCGCTCGTGAACCATGCCCATCTTGTAGGCAGCCACCACCACGCAGCCGAACACCAGCAGGTAGATCGCCCCCACGAATCGCGTCCGCAGGTAGACGATCATGCAGCCCAGCAGGGCACAGAACAGCGCCAGCCCGTAGCTGATCATCACCGTCTGTTTTACCGTAAACCCACGAGCCACAAGCTGATGGTGAAAATGGTAACGGTCAGGTGAGAAAAGTGGCCGGCCATTTATCTTGCGCCTCGCGAACGCCAGCGTGGTATCCAGGATCGGCAGGGCAAAGATTACCATCGACGCCAGGAACCATTTGGGATGCCCGCTTTCGCCCAGCAGGATGATCATCACCGCGCAGGCAAACCCCAGGAACATGCTCCCGGTGTCCCCCATGAAGATCGACGCCGGGTTGAAGTTGTATGGTATGAACCCGAGAACCGCCCCCAGCAGTGCCAGCGCCAGCACCACTCGCGTGCCGTCCATGTTGGAGTTCTGGGCCGACCCGGTGGTCGCCAGGTGTACGGAGATGAACAGGAAGCCGGCCGCGATGATGGCCGTCACCCCGCCGCACAGGCCGTCCAGCCCGTCCAGGAGGTTGGCGGCATTACAGCAGCCCACCACCAGCACCACCACGATGATGCTGCTGAGCAGCGTGATGAACCACTCGGCGAAAAACGGCTGGCCGAGCACCGGCCAGCCCAGCATGTTGTTCAGCCAGCCCGTGAGCGTCTCAAACCCCGGCCGATGCATCAGCAGCATCAGGCGATCGCCGATCGGGTCGAGCAGGGGATACGCCACGCGCGTGCCGATTCCCTGGTACAGCAGGAACGAGGCGGCGGCGATCTGGCCGGCGATCTTTGTCCACGGGCTTATGTGGCTCACGTCATCCCACAGCCCAAGCAGGATGATGATTATCGCACCGGCGAGGATGCCGATGTTCAACACCACGTGGCTGGGCAGGCCGCTCTCGGCCCGGTGGAGGTTGAGAAACTGGCTGGTTGCCAACCCCACCATCCAGCCCAGAAAGACGGCCGTGCCGCCCAGGTAGGCCACCGGCTCGCGATGAATCTTGCGCTTGCCATCGGGCTGGTCGATGATCCCATAGTGGATCGCGACCATGCGCATGATGGGGGTGAAGACGAAAGCCACGATGAAGGCGGCATAGAAAACATAGATGTATGGTGCGAGCACATCGCCCATCGAGAAGGCTGCCGCCAGTGAAAAACCCTCTAGCACGTTTGCACGTCTCCTGTTGACGTGGGGAGCCCATAGCCCTCCGGGCCAACACTGCCTTTCTAATCGCTTGCCGGAACTGCTTCAACCGGCTTTACCAATCTATGCGATATGCGGCACAAACCCGGCGGTAAAACTTCACCCAGGTGTTATTTGCCTTTCTGGTCCGCGATCACCGAGTCGATGATCTCGTCCAGGTTCATGCTGGGCGAAAACCCGATCATACTGTCGAGCTTCTTCAGGCTGGGCACTCGCCGCTGCATGTCATCAAAGCTGCGCCCGAATGCCTGTTCGTAGGTCATAAACTCAATCTGGCTTGAGGAACCAGTTCGCTGGATCACCCTGCGGGCCAGGTCGAGGATCGAGACCTCCTCGTTGGAGCCGACGTTGTACACCTCACCGGCCGCCTCTTTCTTGGCCATCAGCCGCACCAGTGCATCGACAACGTCGCGCACATGACAAAAGCAGCGTGTCTGTGTGCCGTCGCCGTAGACCTGCAGTGGCCGGCGTGCCAGTGCCGCCGACACAAACCGCGGCAGCACCATGCCGTACATCCCGATCTGCCGCGGCCCGACGGTATTGAAAAGCCGCACGATCGTCACCGGCAGGCCGTATTGCATGTGATAGGCCACGCCGAGGAACTCATCGATCCCCTTGCTATAAGCATAACACCAACGGCTGTGCCGAGTTGCACCCATCACTACGTCATCATCCTCACAGAAGGGCACCTTGGTGCCCTTGCCGTAGACCTCAGATGAACTGGTGATGAGCACCGGCCGGCCGAAGCGGTGGGCCGATTCCAGCACCACCTCGGTACCGCGGATGGTGGTGCGGATGGTGCGGACGGGCTCACTGACGACAAGCTGCACACCGACGGCCGCCGCCAGGTGAAACACGGCATCGCAGTGGGATAGAACGACGTTAACGGTCATCACATCCTCAACGCTGCCGCGGACCACCTGCAGGCGGGGATTATCTCGGATGGCGGCCAGGTTCTCCGCCCGCCCGGTGGAGAAGTCATCAAGCACGACGACCTCATGCCCATCAGCGAGCAACCTCTCCGCCAGGTGCGACCCAATAAACCCCGCGCCACCAGTGATGAGATAGTTCATAGTTCTTTGTGCCAGATCTATTTCCTATGGAACCGCAGATGAACACAGATGCACACAGATTCTCCAATTAACCCATGTGCTCCAGGTCTATGCGTGTGCATCTGTGGTTCCATTCTCTTACGGTTTGCTGATTCGCTCTGCGCCGCCGAGGTATTGTCTCAGTGCCGCGGGAATGGTGATCGAGCCGTCGGCGTTCTGGTAGTACTCCATGATCGGGATCAGGATTCTCGGCGACGCGATCACCGTGTTGTTCAGCGTGTGGCAGAACTTCACCTTCCCGTCCTCGTCGCGGTAGCGCATGTTCAGGCGGCGGGCCTGGAAGTCGTAGAAGCGTGAGGAGCTGTGTGTTTCGCTGTAGTTGCCACGCGAGGGCATCCAGGTCTCGATGTCATACTTGGCGACCTGGCCCTGGCCGAGGTCTCCCGTGCAGACTGCCACGACGCGGTAGGGCAGCTCCAGTTTCTGGAGCACCGCCTCGGCGTTGGCGGTGATGTGCTCGTGCCATCGCTTGCTTTCCTCCACGTCATTTCGGCAGACGATCACCTGCTCCACCTTGTCGAACTGGTGGATGCGGTAAACCCCGGCGGTGTCCTTGCCATAGGTGCCGGCCTCGCGGCGGAAGCAGGAGCTTTGTGCGAAATACTTCTTGGGCAGATCCTTCACATCCAGGATCTCATCCATGTGGTAGGCGGTGAGCGAAACCTCAGCCGTTCCCACCAGGAAGACGTTGGGATCCTCGTTGGTGAGGGCATACGCCTGCTCGCGGCCGAGCGGGAAGTACCCCGTGCCCAGCATGGCCGGCTCACGTACCAGCACCGGCACATTCATCAGGGTGAAGCCGCGCTCCAGCATCACATCCACCGCCAGCCGCAGGACCGCCTGGTGCAGCAGGGCGCCCCAGCCGGTGAGGAAATAGCTGCGCGTGCCGGCCAGCTTCACGCCACGCTCGATGTCGATCATGCCCAGCTCGCGGCCAAGCTGCTCGTGATCCTTGAGCGGGAAGTCAAACTTCTTCACCTCGCCCCAGCGGCGAACCTCGACATTCTCCGTGTCGTCCTTGCCCAGCGGCACATCCTCATCCGGCGGCTGCGGTACGGTGAGGAGGATTTCGTCGATCTGCCTCTGTAGCCCGGCTACCTCGTCCTCAAGCCGCTGCTCCTGGACCTTCAGCTCGGCCGGCCGCGCCTGGAGCTTCTTCATCTGCTCCTCCAGCGCGGCCTTCTGCTCGGGGGATGCCTTTTTGAGCTGCCCGGCCAGTTGACCGATCTGCTTGCCGATCTGGTTTTTCTCGGCCGTCAGCGTCTGCCTCTGCTGGTCGAGCGAGCGGCAGCGTGAGTCAAGCTCCAGGAGCTTGTCGATGTCGGCGTTGATGCGCTTAAGCTGAGCGGCCTTTTTATACTTCTCGGGGTTCTCGCGAAGATCCTTCAGGTCAACCATGGTTTCCTCTTAGTCTGCAGCCAAACAATGGCAAGAGAAGGATTTGTACCCGAAGCGTCACTGCAAATCACGCCTCGATGTGGGTAAAGCGCATTGGGTACAGGTCACACTACAGCCTGCCTTGATGGTTCTTCTCCCGTTGTTCAGGCGCCAGAAGAAATGTGATCCGAGTAACAGTGCGCAAAAATGCGGCCTGACTTTTTCTTTTTGGCCGATCGCATTGCTGGTGCGGCGGCCCAGTTCTAGACTGGCCCCCGTTTTTGTGCAGTGAGGAGTGCAATCCAGATGAAGAAGGGTGTGAACACCTCGATCAAGTCACTAGCCCTTTGTGCCGCCGCGGGCGTTCTTGGCGGCGTTCTTCCCGCGACCAGTGTCAGCGCGGCCGAGCCGCCTGTCCGTAAGCCCAACATCATCATGCTGTTCGCCGATGACCTGGGCTACGGCGATCTTCAGTGCTTTAACCCTGATTCTAAGGTTCCCACCCCGAACCTCGATCGTCTGGCCGAGCAGGGCATTCGCTTTACCAATGCATACTGTCCGGATGCGGTCTGCTCACCGTCTCGCTATGCCTTGATGACCGGGCGATACGCGCTGCGCCTGTGGGATCGCAGCGGCGTGCTGGCCAACTGGGAAGGCCCGATGATCGAGGATGGGCGAATGACCATCGCCTCGCTGCTCCAGCAGGCCGGCTATACCACCGGCGGCTTTGGCAAGTGGCACTTGGGGGCGACCTATCACACCCTCGACGGCAAGAAGCCGGCCGGCCAGGGGAAGTTCACCTCGAAGAGCACCGGCGGCAATCTCGACCTGGGCAAGCCGATTGAGGATGGCCCGGCCGAGCGCGGGTTTGATCGCTGGTGGGGCTTTGTCTGCGCGAGCGAAAGCCTGGTTTTTGACCAGGACAAGGCGGTAGCGCGGATCGACGTCTACGAGCCGCCGGCTGCCCCTGGCGTGGAGCAGCTTGAGACCATCCCCATCGCCGAGTATCTGCCGCGAACGACGGAAAAGACACTGGAGTTCATCCGCGAGCAGGCCAGGTTGCAGCAGGAGGCCCGTGCCGCGGGCCAGGAGGAGAAGCCGTTCTTCGCCTACTACTCGGCGTATGTGCCGCATATCCCGCTGGCGGTGGCCGAGGAGTTCAAAGGCAGGACCAAAGGCGGTGACTATGGCGATTACGTCCACGAGCTGGACCACTACATCGGGGTGATCCTGGCGGAACTGGACAGCACCGGCCTGGCCGACAACACGCTGGTGTTGTTCGCCAGCGACAATGGGTCGCAGTTTGAGCATGGCACCGGGGAGGGGCATCGCCCCAACGGAAAGCTGCGCGGCCGAAAGCACAATATCTATGAGGGAGGCGTGCGGACGCCGTTCATCGCTCGCTGGCCGGGGCAGATTCCCGCCAACACCACCAGCGAACAGCTGGCGAGCCTTACGGACCTCATCGCCACCTTCGCGGCCATTACCGGGCAGACGCTGCCGCGCAATGCCGGCGAGGACAGCTTCAACCTGCTGCCTCTCATGCGCAACCCGGGGCTGGATGAGCCGATCCGCGACCATGTGATCAATCGCTACCACCGCCATGCCATCCGCATAGGCGATTGGAAGTACATCACGGCAGGCCAGAATGTGGGGACTGAGCTGTTCAATCTGAAGGAAGATGTCGGCGAGACGAAGAATTTGCACGACCAGTATCCAGAGCGTGCCGCCCAGATGAAGGCCCGCCTGGAGGAATTGATCGCGGCGAAGCGCAGCCGTCTGGACTGATGGTGGCAGGGGGCTTTACCGGCCCTTTGCCAACTCCAGGTGATGCGGTATACTGCTTTCTGCAAGCTCAGGGCGTAGCTCAGCTTGGCTAGAGCACCAGCATGGGGTGCTGGGGGTCGAAGGTTCGAATCCTTTCGCCCTGACATGTGGCTCCTCGGGAAACCGGGGAGCCATTTTCTTTATCCACGGCATGTTTCGACTCAAGCTCAACTATCTGCTGTTCTATGCCATCAACGGGTGTCTTGTCCCGTTCATCCCCCTGTATCTGAGGCAGATGGAGCTTGGCGACGGAGAGGTTGGGTCGGTGATGGCCGTCTCCGGCCTGGCGGTGTTCTTCTCGCCGGTACTGGTGACGCTCATCGCAGACACTCGGTTGGATGCCCGGCGGGTGATGGGGGCATTGCTGATCCTGGCGGCGGCGAGCCTGATGTGCATCCCGCTGTTCTCCGGATTCTGGGCGATCACGGTCGGCTTCCTGATTTTCAACCTGCTGCATGTGCCGGTCGGGCCGCTGCAGGATGGTTTCACGTTCTCGCTCCAGCAGCGGCAGTTGAGAGCGGGCAGCAAGCCGGTGGGGTACCACAAGATCCGTGTCTGGGGCACGATAGGCTTCCTCATCCCGGGTCTGCTGCTTTACCTGCTGGTCAAGCAATGGTCGGTGGTAACGGTGGTCCTGTACGTGGCGGCCGGCTTTGCCCTGGCCAATGGGATAAATGCCCTGTTCCTGCCGAGAGTCCCACGAGAGCAGCAGATCCTGGAGCGCCGCTTGCCCACCGCGGAGGCGGCCCGCGTCTTGTTTGGACGCGAGCTGCGGTTCCTTGTCATCGCCTGCTTCCTGCTGCAGATGGCGTCGGCCAGCTATTACACCTTCTATCCGCTATATCTCTCCAACGAAGCGGGGATACCCAAGTCGGCGGCCGGCATGATCATGAACATCGGCGTGCTGATCGAGATCATCTTCATGCTCTCCTTCGGCCGGATTTTGCGCAGGTTCGGCGAGCGACGGTTCATGCTGCTGGGGTGCGCGGCCATGGGGCTGCGGATGTTTCTACTGGCGGCGTTTCCAAACCCGGCATGTGCGGTGGGGATACAGGCTTTTCACGGGATGATGGTGTTGGTTCTCCACGTGGGGCCGATTGTCATCATCGACAAGCTGGCCGGCGATCGCTTCCGGCATTCGCTCCAGGGGCTGTTCATGATGCTGGTGGTGGGAGGCGGGCGAATTGTGGGGAACCTCGCCGTCGGGCCGATCGCTGCGCACGGTTACCAGGGGGCTTACTGGTGGGCGACGGGCCTGGTAATGGTCGCGGGGCTGCTGCTTTTGCTGGGCTATCGGCCGGCGCTTTTGCGTGAATCAGGCGGCGCGGCGAAGGTCGCGGCGGCCGCCTGAGGGACGCGGCAAAGTTGCTTGCGCATCGCAGTTTATTGAGCTTGTATAAACGTCCTTAACAGGGCACAATGGTCAACGGCTCAGCGCGGTTCAGCGACGGGCTTTTCCGCGCTTCTGATACAGAGTATTGGTCGTCTTGAACGGATGCATTTCCTCGATTGCTCCAGCGCCCAATCGAGGCAAGGCTTGGCCAAGGAAGGCCCACCATGGATAGCTTCATCATTCGCGGCGGCAGCCGCATCAAGGGTACTGTCGAGATCTCGGGTTCGAAAAACAGCTCGCTTCCGATCCTGGCAGCGTGCCTGATGGCCGACGGCAAGACTATCCTGCATCGCGTTCCCCGCCTCTCCGACGTCAACTCGATGATAGACCTCATCACGCAACTGGGCTGCTCGGTGAAGCGGAACGACCCGAAGGAGAAGGGCGGGCTTCAGCTCAATGGGTCGCTGGAAGTGGAGGTGGTCACCGAGCAGCAATGCTGGGCGCCTTACGAGGTTGTCAAGACCATGCGGGCGTCCATATGTGTTCTTGGCCCGCTACTGGCCAAGCGCGGGCGCGCGCGCGTTTCCATCCCCGGCGGCTGCGCAATTGGCGATCGCCCGATCGACCTGCATCTGCGCGGGCTGCAGAAGCTGGGGGCGGAGTTCCGCACCGAGAATGGCGATATTGTGGGTGAGGTCCGCGGGCGGCTGAAGGGCTGCCGCATGTACCTGGGAGGGGCGCAGGGGCCGACAGTGCTGGGGACGATCAATGTCATGTGCGCGGCCGCCCTGGCGGAAGGAGAGACTGTATTGGTTGGCGCGGCCTGCGAGCCGGAAGTGACCGACTGCGCCAATTTCCTCAATGCCATGGGCGCGCAGATCAAGGGGCACGGTACACCGGAGATGCATATCGAGGGTGTGGATTGCCTGGAAGCCTGCGAGCACACGGTGATCCCCGACCGCATCGAGGCAGGCACCTTCATGATCGCGGCCGCCATCACCAATGGCGAACTGGAACTGCGAAACTGCGAGCTGGATCACCTGGTGGCCGTGGTGGATCGCCTGGAGGAAGTGGGCGTCCATTTCGAGCAGCAGGGCAAGAACACCGTTTACGTCACCTCGAGCCGTCGGCTAAACCCGGTGGAGATGACCACCCAGCCGTATCCCGGTTTTCCCACCGATGTGCAGGCGCAGCTCATGGCGTTACTGTGCCTGGCGGACGGCAACAGCGTCATCACCGAGCGCATTTTCCCGGACCGCTTCCTTCACGTTGGTGAGCTGAACCGCATGGGCGCCCGCATCCGCAAGGAAGGCGCGACCGCCATCATCCAGGGTGTGAAGGACCTGCAGGGGGCGCGGGTGATGGCCAGCGACCTGCGAGCGTCGGCCGGCCTGGTGCTCGCCGGACTGGTCGCCAAGGGAGTGACGCAGATCGACCGCATCTATCACGTCGATCGCGGCTACGAGAAGCTGGAGGCCAAGCTGCAGGCGGTGGGCGCGAATATCGAGCGAGTCTCGCAGAAGGCGGTCGCCTGATCCCGGCTGGAGCTGCTTTACGGAACTGGTCAGACTCTCGTCAAACCGCTGAGATTCGAGTCGGTGGGAGGTTTGCCCGAGTTGATTGCGCATCGACCGGCAGCCGGGGATGCCGCTGGATCACGGCCTGCACGCTGGAATTCCGCATCAGTCCGCCGATGGCGGCAGATGGAGAAAAAACGGGGTTCCCGACTTTCGCACATGTGGCTACATCAACGGGGAGATTGGGGAACTTTAATCAGAAGGGGGAAGATCATGAAGCAGGACCCAGTATGCCTGATGGAGATCGACGAAACGGAGGCCAGGAGCCAGGGGCTTACCGCTGAGTACCACGGGCGAACGTACTTTTTCTGCTCCGACCAGTGCAAGGAGGACTTCGATCGCGACCCGGAGATCTATGCGTCGCAAGCGGGGAGCAGCGATCAGCCCGATGAATTCCAGGCAGATGACTACATCTGAGGATCGGGCAAGTCAGACGGCCTGGCGAACCATGCAAAAGCGTCCGCAGGTGTAGTTGCGCCTGCGGACGCTGCAATGCCTCAAGTATAGAAACTTCCGTGAGTGAACTTACGCCATCAGGGCGTTTTCCTGCTCGACGATGAGCTGGTAAAGCTGCTCCGCGGAGGTGGCCTCGTTCATCGCCTTGCGGAACTTGTCCACCGTCATGAGCTTGCTGATGCGGGCCAGGGCGGTGATG
>JAKORQ010000452.1 GCA_029777755.1 Planctomycetota bacterium | reverse complement strand
GGCGATCTTCCGCCAGCACAAGCGGCTCCACGCGCTGGTCGCGAATGCCGGCGTGCTGGACGATGCGCTGATCGGCATGGTCACGCCGGCGCAGATCCGGCAGACCTTCGACGTCAACACCTTTGGTGTGCTCTATTGCGCGCAGGCCGCCAGCCGGCTCATCGCCCGGTCGGGAGGTGGCGCGATCATCAATGTGAGTTCCATCATCGGCCGGAACGGCAATGCCGGCCAGGCCGTCTACGGCGGCAGCAAGGCTGCCGTGATCGGCATCACCCAGTCCCTGGCCAAGGAACTGGCGCCGCAGGCCATCCGCGTGAATGCCATCGCCCCGGGATTCATCGACACCGACATGGCGCGGTCCATCGGGCCGGCCAAGTTCCAGGAACGCCTGGCTTCGATCAAGATGGGGCGCATCGGCACCCCCCAGGACGTCGCCAACGTGGCGTTGTTCCTGGCCAGTGACCTGTCCGCCTATGTGACCGGGCAGGTCATCGGGGTCGACGGAGGCATGCTCATCTGACACCCGGCCGCCCCCCCTGCAGCCACCGACCCGACCCCCTTCAAGGACCCCCCATGCCCTCTTCCAGCTCCATCTTCGACAACCTCGCAGGCAACATCATCGCGACCGCGAAACCCAGGACCATCGTGGACATCGGCGCCGGTGCCGGCAAGTACGGCCGGATCATCCGGCAGATCGAGAAGCTCTGCCAGCTGAAGATCCACGCAACGGCCGTGGAGATCGACGAGAGCTACATTCGCGACTACAAGCTGCACGAGATCTACGACAACATCATCACGATCGACGCGACACAGCTGCTGCGGCAGACCCCGGGCATCAGCGGCGACATGTGCATCCTGGGCGACTTCATCGAGCACCTGCCCAAGTCGGCCGGCATCGATCTGCTGAACTACCTGCTCTACCGGTTCTCGGTCGTGATCACGGTGGTGCCGGTGGACATGTACCAGGGCGAGTGGATGGGCCACGCGCAGGAGGCCCATATCTCGCTCTGGTATGCCGACGATTTCACGGCCTTCCCGAAGGTGTCCGTGGTGAAGCGCTACGAGGGCGAAACCTGCTTCCTGCTGGCCTGCATGAACGGTGCCTGCAGCCCGCTGCGGGAGCAGTTCGTGCTGCTGGACGAACGCAACCGGGTCTCCATGGGCTACCCCTACCGGGAACTGCACCAGATCGCCGTCACCGACCAGTAGCCACCGCCCTGCCCCCGGGAATTCAGCATGACCCCCCGCGAGATAACACTGCGCGCCACGATACCGCTGGTGATCAACGTCTTCAACCAGCACCACTACCTGCAGCGCATGGTGACCCAGTTCTCGGAGAACGGGTTCCGCAACATCGTGATCCTGGACAACAACTCCAGCTACCCGCCCCTGCTGGCCTACTACCAGGAGCTGGCCGCGCAGCGCACCGCGAATGTCATCTACTACAACGCCAACCGGGGGCCGCACTACTTCTTCCTGCACGACCTGCACACGCACCTGTTCGAAAGCACGCCCTTCCTGTACTCCGATCCGGATCTGGCCTGGACCGAGCTTTCACCCAGCTTCCTGAGCACCCTGTTC
>JAKORQ010000451.1 GCA_029777755.1 Planctomycetota bacterium | reverse complement strand
TGAACGAGGCACGCAAGAGACTGCGGAAGAGGGTCATGAAGAGGGCCGCGCCGACGCCCTTACCGCACACGTCACCAACCAGGCAGACCAGGCGACCGTCCGGCAGCACAAAGGCATCATAAAAGTCACCCGCCACCTCACGCGCGGCGTGCAGGTGGGCGGCCAAGTCCCAGCCGGGCACCTGCGGGAGTTCGGCGGGCAGAAAACTCTGCTGGATGTCGCGGGCAATATCCAGCTCGCGCTCGAGACCTCTGAGATACATGTGCTCAAGATCGTGGAGGCGTTTCTTCTCCAGGCTGGAGCTTATACGGGCGCGCAGCAGCGTGGGCTCGAAAGGTTTGGGTAGATAGTCCTCGGCGCCGAGCTGGATGCCTTTGACCACGCTGTTGATGTCGCTGGCGGCCGAGATGATGATCACCGGCAGGTTGCGCGTGTTTTCATCGGCCTTGAGGCGCCGCAGAGTTTCGAAGCCGTCCATCACCGGCATCATGACGTCCAGCAAGATCAGATCGGGCGACTGATCGGCAATGAGATCGAGTGCCTCCTGGCCGTTGGAGGCCGTCAGGGTCACGAATTCGGGGGTTTCGAGCTCCTGCTGCAGATAGTCCAGGTTGAGGGGCTCATCGTCGACAATGAGGATGCGGGGGGCGGGCATCGAGGCTATCCGAGATAGCGCCGCAGTGTGCTCAGCAGCACGTCTTCATCGATGGGCTTGGTCAGATAATCGTTGCAGCCCGCTGCGCGAGCCTTCTCGGCATCGCCGGACATGGCGTGCGAGGACAGGCCAATGATGGGCATGGAGGGGAACCGGAGGCGTATGCGACGCGTGGCTTCATAGCCATCCATGATCGGAAGGGCGATATCCATGATTACCAGATCGGGCTGCCGTTCCTCGGCCATGGCGACGCCAGCGGCGCCGTCCTTGGCCACCAGCAGGCTGTATTCATCCTCCAACAGCTGGGTGAGCAGGTCGATGTTGATGTCGATATCTTCGACGATGAGGATGGTCTTCACCTAGCCCTCTTCTGCCAGGGGTGATGCCAGCGAACCTGCCGTCTCCCGGGCCGGGAGAGAGGCGCGAAATTGCAGCGGGATGGTGAGTGTGAACGTGGAGCCCTTGCCGGGTTCGCTCTCCGCGGTCAACTCGCCGCCCAGCAAATGTGCCAGGTCGCGGCTGATGGTGAGACCGAGGCCCGTGCCGCCATATTTGCGCGTGGTGCTGTTATCGGCCTGCTGGAATTCGGCGAAGACGCGCGGCAGGTCGGCGGCGCTGATGCCGATGCCCGTATCGGACACCGAGATGGCAACCCGGTCTTCTGCCTCGCGCCGGGCGCTCAGCACAATGCGGCCCTGCGAGGTGAACTTGGCTGCATTGCTGAGCAGATTGAGCACGATCTGGCGGAGTTTGTCCTGGTCGGAGAAGATGAC
>JAKORQ010000450.1 GCA_029777755.1 Planctomycetota bacterium | reverse complement strand
GCCCTGATCGAGGACTACTGGGGCATGGACTGGATCAATTTCGTCGAGCAGATGAATCGACTGACAAAGGGGATCGCGTTCTACACCAGCGCCGTGGAACTGGCCGGCTGCATCATGGAAAGCTACCTGACCGGCCGGAAGAAAAAGACCTACATCGGCCACTGATCGCGATATCCGTTACAACATTTCCCACCAGACGGTCGCGCCCGCTCTCGCATGCGCATAGGCCGGTCGTTATGTTCGGACCATGCGAATCGCACGCAAGCGTCCTCGTCGCCCCCTCTGGTCGGTTCGAACGGTAACTGCCGCCGTACTCGTTGTGATCGGCATTTCCGTCCTCGTGGCGGCGATGATCCCGGACCTCAACATCTTCCTGAGGATGGAACTGGCGCTGGGGATCGTCGCCATCTCGATCTTCTGGCTGATGGCGTCCGGCCTGTATCGTGGTGCGCGGGTGAAGAAGAATGACCTGCCGCCCCAGCGCGTCGGCAACATCGTGTCGCCCGGTGAAGGCCTGGACATGGTTGCCACCGTCACCGCCGAAGGGCTTCCTTTTGCTGACTGTGGCGGCGGATGCCTGGGGGCACTGTTTGTATCCATCCTCTGGATCGTCGTTTCGATCCTGGGGACGCTGCTGATATGGGCCATGCCGCAATTGGGCGGATCGGTGATCGTGGCGTTTATCTTTGACGTCTCGTGGATCGTGAGCCGGGCGCTGCGCCAGGTGTTTGCCCACAGTCGGCAATGCCAGGGAAAGCTTGCCCCAAGTATCGCCTGGGCCATGCTTTATACAACGCTGTACAGTGCATGGCTTTTTGCCCTGCTGCTTGTTGGGTCATGGATCATCGCCCGCTCGTAGCGGCCTATACTTTCTGCGTTGCGACTGCTGACCACGGTTGCTAAGTTTCAGGTGGTTGCTACCGGAGATGCTGGATGAAAATGGACATTCGCCGTTTCGCTGTTCTCTCCTCCGCATGTGCCTTGGCTCTCGGCTTCTGTGAATGGTCCCCCGCCGCGGTAATCGTGCAGATTGTGGAGGCCGACGGCTCATCCACCACCGCCGGCCCGCAGTATGCACCGGTGGAGTTTGCCGGCTCTTCATCCACCACCGTCGGCGGCGTCACCTACCACGCCATGTCGGGAACCAGCAACACCTACTCCAGCCACGCCAACACCGTCGCCAATCGTCTTATCGGCAACGCCGGTGGCAACAGCGTCGTTGACACCGTCTACACGCAGTACGCCGGGGATTACCTTGCTGACAAGGGAGGCAGCTACGTAGCCGGTGGCACGAGCGGATATGGCCTGATACCGCTGCCGGCCGCCACAGGCAACGATGTCCGCGTGATCAACCATTCCTACATCGCCGCCGCCGGCCTGGAACACAGCCTGCGCGTTCTGCGCACCCTCGAGTATGTGACCTCCCGCGATGATCTGGTATTCACCAGCGGCGCTGTGACCGACTCGCAAGCCTCGCTCATGTGGGGCCAGCGCAACGGCATCGCCGTTCGCGGCACGCAGGGGTTCGCTCCTGACACAACGTCCGCCTGGAATATCCGCAAGCACGCCGACGTGTGGGCGCCGACGACGGAGCAGGCCAGCTTCTCAGCCCCCAGCGTCGCCGGCATCGCCGCGCAGCTCATCCATCGGGCTGATACTTCAGGACAGACAAACGGCGCACGCCATGAGGTCATCAAGAGCATCCTCATGACCGGGGCCGACAAGACGGCGACCGATGCCTACTTCACCTCCTGGACGCGCGACCTGCCGAACAATCTCGATATCCACGACGGCGCTGGCAGGGTTTCGGCCACCAACAGCTACAGCATTTTCGATGCCGGCGAGCAGGGCTTTACGGCCCTCCCATCAACCGTCCAAGGCACGGTTATCTCTTCGCCTGCAGTCGCCACCTCCAGCAGCGGATGGGGCTACATCTCGTCCATCGGCGAGCTTGAGTCTGTTGCGCTGGTCTTCCACCAGCCACAGCAGATCACTGATCTGACGGCCACGCTCGCCTGGGATGTCACACCCAGGCTTGAGGTAGTAGATGAAACCACCTACATCGATGGCGGCGCTGACATGCTGGCCAACCTCGACCTGCGCGTCTACAGCGTGAATTTCGACGGCGCCACCTACACCCTTGGCGAAGCACTCGACGAGGTCGGCCTGTCCAGCCTCAGTACCGACAGCAATGTCGAGCACCTGTATTTCACGGGCGTGCTGCCGGCCGGCCACTATGCTTTCGTCATCACCTACGCCGACACGCCCGACCTGGAGGATTATCTCACCGATGCGGGATTCTCCTACCGATTTACGCCGGTTCCCGAGCCGTCGGCCGCGGCCATTACGCTCGGCAGCTTGGCGATGATTCTCTCGCGCAGGCGGGCAAGGGCATGACCAGACAGGTGTGATTACCTGCCCTGATGGCATTGCAACACTGGCCGGCGTCGCTAACCTAACGCCGCTTTGAACCTCCATTGGTTCAACTCGTAAGACAAATAACAATGGCACTGAACTGGCAACAACCTCTACCACCGGTATATCTGCAGCTTTCGGACGCCGAGCTTCGCCTGCGCATCGCCGAAGCGAGGGAGCGACTGGGGAAGAAACTCCTGATACTCGGTCACCACTACCAACAGGAGGACGTTATCCAATTTGCCGATTTCGCCGGAGACTCGTTCGAGTTGTCGCGCAAGGCGGCCGCCCAGCAGGACATTGAGTATGTGATCTTCTGCGGCGTGCATTTCATGGCCGAGTCCGCGGATATTCTCACGCGGCCTGAGGTGAAGGTAATCCTGCCGGACCTGGGCGCCGGCTGCTCCATGGCCGACATGGCCAATCTCGACCAGACACTGGAGTGCTGGAGCGTGCTAGAGGAGATCTGCCCCGACCAGAAGATCATCCCGATCACTTACGTGAACTCCAGCGCCGCCATCAAGTCGTTGGTGGGCAAGCATGGCGGATCGGTCTGCACCAGCAGCAACGCCCGCAAGGTGCTGGAGTGGGCGCTGGCACAGGGTGATGGCCGACCGGTGAAGATACTGTTCTTCCCAGACCAGCACCTGGGACGCAACACCGCCTATGCCATGGGCTACCCGCTGGAGAAAATGGTTCTCTGGGATCCGGCGAAGGACCTTGGCGGCAACAGCGACAAGGCTCTGCATGATGCCACCTTTGTGCTGTGGAAGGGCCACTGCTCGGTGCATCAGCTTTTCCGCCCGGAGCACGTGGATGAAGTGCGCAAGACCTACCCCGAGATGAAGGTGATCGTGCACCCGGAGTGCTCGTGGGAAGTGGTCCAGAAAGCCGACATGAGCGGCTCGACCGCCCAGATCGTAAAGACGATCGAGGCCGCCCCGCCCGGGAGCCAGTGGGCGGTAGGCACCGAGGTGCACCTTGTCGATCGCCTCGCCCGCCGGCACCCGGACAAGAAGATCATCATCCTCTCCGAGTGCCAATGCCTGTGCACCACCATGTACCGCATCGACTTGCAGCATCTCTGCTGGGCGATCGAGAACCTGGCGCAGGGGAACGTGGTCAACCAGATCAAGGTTGATGATGAGACCCGCCAGTGGGCGACGGTGGCACTGGAGCGGATGCTGTCGATCCACTAGGAAGCGATCGCGGGCATCTGTCGAAAAATACCCGCAAGTGTCGAATCAGCGCATGAAAGAGGCTGGCTCGCAAGCCGGCCTCTTTAGGTTGAACAACTCACAATGGCAGGGCCAATCGCGTCCTACCCGTTCTC
>JAKORQ010000040.1 GCA_029777755.1 Planctomycetota bacterium | reverse complement strand
GGATGTGGGCCAGCGACTGCATCGAGCTGTTTACCGGCGCAGAGAATCTGGATGAAGGCGGACTGCTACAGTTTGGGGATCGGCAACTGATCCTCCGGGCAGCGAATGTTGAGGGAGACCTGGCCGCGTACTACGTCGGCAATGCGCCAAGGAGCTATGAGCTCCAGATGCGCGTCGTCCCAGGGGTGGACGCAAACACCTACGCCATGGAGGCGGCCATCCCGTTTGAGGCGCTGGGCTTCGTACCGACTCCTGTCAAGGAGATTCTCTTCGACATCGTGATCAATGATGGAACCGGCGGCGGCCGACGTGCCATCGCCTGGAACGGTACCGCTCGCAAGGAACGCGGTGCCTGGGGCAAAGCGGTGTTCGTCAAGTAAACGAGCACGGCGAACAGGGAGGCATCCGATATGGCACATGATCAGGTAATCTTCGGCGCTGTTGGGGATATCAACCTCGGCCGGCCGGGCGATCAGTGGCTGCAGAAATATGGCGACGACTGGCCGTTTGAGAAGATGCGCGATGTCCTGCAGGAAGCCGACCTGCTTTTTGGCAACATGGAATCGGTCATCCTGCCACCTGCGTATCCCGAGCAGCAGATCGATCCCCGAGGGCTGGTAAGTCGGTACGAGTCTTCGGGGGCGCTGAAGAAGGCCGGGTTTGATATCGTCAATCTGGCGCAGAATCACATACTCGATGCCGGCAGTTGCGGCATGTTTCACACGAGGCAGGTGATCGAGCAGGCCGGCGTGGCGACGGCCGGCGTCGGGGCCACGCAGGAAGAGGCCCGACAATTGCGCGTGATCGAGAAGAACGGGCTGACCTTTGGCTTCCTCTGCTACTGCGAGGATGGCAACTACACGCTGGGAACGGCCGGCCCGTGCCATGCCTACTACACGCGCGAGAACGTGCTGGCCGACATCGAGAGACACCGCCGCGATGTGGATGTGCTGGTAGTTTCAATCCATGCCGACCTGGAGTTCATGCAGACACCATCTGTGCCCCGCCGACAGATCATGCGTGAGGCGGCCCGAGCCGGCGCGACGCTGGTGCTCGGCCATCATCCGCACGTGCCGCAGGGAATGGAGCGCATCGGCGAATCGCTGGTGGTCTACTCGCTGGGCAACTTCGTCTTCAACGCCCATAGCTGGGACTACATGCGCAACCACCTTCCGCACACCGCGCAGTCGTTCGTGCTGCTGGCGGAAGTGCAGCGAGGATGCGTGGGAAACGTCAGGCGAGTTCCGTATGTCATCGATCCCGCCCCGGAAGAGCGGCCGAGGCCGATGGAAGGTCAGCAGAAACAACAGATGCTGCAATACCTGGATGAGCTGGACCGCATGGCAGCCGACGATGAGCTGGTCAAGCGCAACTGGCGGCAGATCGCCCTCAAGCACTTGGCATGGAAGCTGAACGAAGCCAGGAAGGCATCGGTAGAAGATCTACTCGAGGACATTCTCGGACGACTGCTGCTGGTGCAGGAAAACCGCAACTGGGTGGAGGAAGTGCTGGAGGCGGTTAAGGAAAACTGGCAGCGGCAGGCGAACGCTGTCGATCCCCTGCATCGGCCACACTATGCGATGGAGAGGCGTACCCCAACAAAGCCGCAGACGTAAGTTACGGTCCTCGCCATCCCCTGAACCGAACGGAAGCGATACATGCGTGCAAGTCGCGTCATGCACATCACTTGTGATGAGCAAATCTAGCCGTGCAACTCCCTGATGACAGCTCCATTTCAGGCGTCTGTCACGCTATTTGCCCGACTACCCGCTGCCCTCCTTCTCAATCGACTAATTCTCACTAAAATCCTGACCCATGATCTACCGCATCGACGTTTTTCCTGCTCAGATCGCCACTACCTCTGACCATTCCGGCGAGGCCGTTCGCCGGCAGATAGCCGAGTTCGGCGTTGAGGTGGGCAAAGTCTCCACCCGACGAGTCTTCTTCATCGACTCCCATGCCCCGCGCGAGCATATCCAGAAAATCGCCGATGTCCTGCTGGCCGACCCGGTCGTCGAGAAAGCTGAAATCGTTACCGCAGCCCCGGCCGACGCCGGAAGCCGGATCGAGGTCCACCTCAAGCCTGGCGTGATGGACCCGGTGGCCGCTTCCACTGAGATGGCCATCCGCGACCTGGGAATCGCCGTCAACGAAGTGCGCACCGGGCGGGTGTACCTGTTTGAGTCCAAGCTCGACAAGGAGATCCTTGAGCGGATCGCCACGCGAATCCTCGCCAACGGTGTGATCGAGTCGATCCATTTCGACGCCTACCTTCCCTCGGAGTTTTCCCAGGGCCGGCCGTACACCTTCAACCTTATCCATGTGCCGATCCGCGATCTGAACGATGAACAGCTCCGCGTGTTCAGCCGCGAGAAGCATCTGTTCCTGTCGCTGGAGGAGATGAAGGCGATCCAGGACTATTACCGCTCGGTTGGCCGGGAGCCTACCGACATCGAACTGGAGACGCTCGCCCAGACCTGGTCGGAGCACTGCGTACACAAGACGCTTAAAAGTTCCGTCGAGGTTGAGGTGCGCGACGAGGCCGGGCGAAAGATCGGCGAGCGCAAGTATGGCAACCTGATCAGGGACACGATCTTCAAGAGCACGCAGGAGCTGATCAAGTCGGGCAAGGAGCAGTTCTGCCTGTCGGTGTTCAAGGACAACGCCGGCGTGATCGCCTTCGACGATACCGACGCAGTTTGCTTCAAGGTGGAGACGCACAACCACCCCTCGGCCATCGAGCCTTACGGCGGCAGCGCCACCGGCGCCGGCGGCGTGATCCGCGACGTACTGGGTACCGGGCTGGCCGCCCGCCCCGTGGCCAATACCGATGTCTTCTGCGTGGCCTACCCGGATAACTGGCAGGTTGGTTCCAACGGCTCGGAGTCGAACGAGCAGACAAAGGCACAGGGCAGGAAATCTCTGCCGAGGGGCATCATTCATCCCCGCCGGATCCTGCAGCAGGTGGTCGCCGGCGTGCGCGATTACGGCAACCGCATGGGCATTCCCACGCTCAATGGCGCGGTCTACTTTGACGATCGCTACATCGGTAACCCGCTGGTCTTCTGCGGCTGCGTGGGCATCATCCCGCGCGACAAGATCAATAAGCAGGCACAGGCTGGCGACGCCATCGTGGTTATCGGCGGTCGCACCGGCCGCGATGGCATCCACGGCGCGACATTCTCCTCGGCCGAGCTTACCGACACGCACGTGGATGAGTTCTCTCACGCGGTGCAGATCGGCAACGCCATCACCGAGAAGAAGGTGACGGACGTGATACTGGCCGCCCGCGATCGCAATCTCTTCACCGCCTGCACCGACTGCGGCGCTGGCGGGCTTTCATCTGCCGTGGGCGAGATGGGCGAGAAGACCGGTGCTTACGTCGAGCTGGACAGGGTCCCGCTCAAGTATGCCGGCCTGCGCTACGACGAGATCTGGATCTCCGAGGCGCAGGAGCGCATGGTGGTGGCCGCGCCGCAGGACAAGGTGCAGGAACTGCTCAAGCTGGCCGAGAGCGAGAACGTCGAGGCGACGGTTATCGGCCACTTCGGCACCGAGAATGCCGAGCTGATCCTCAAGTTCCAGGGCAACGAGGTCGGCCGACTGTCGATGGAGTTCCTGCACAACGGCATCCCCATGCCGACCCGCAAGGCGGTGGTCGTCGAGAAGAGCCCCGAGGCTCGCCGGACGGCCAAGCCCACCTACAGCACCGCCAACTGGGCACGCTTCGCCGGCGCCACCAGCCCGAAGGAAAAGTTGCTGGGGGCGCTCTCACACCCCAATATCGCCAGCAAGCACTGGATCATCCGCCAGTACGACCACGAGGTGCAGGGTGGCAGCACCATCAAGCCCTTAATCGGGCCAAAGCAGATTGGGCCATCCGATGCGGCCGTCATCCGCCCCAAACTGAAGAGCCACAGGGGCGTCACCATCGCCTGCGGCCTGGCGCCGCATGTCGGCGATCCTTACGACATGGGCGTCGCCGCCATTGATGAGGCGATCCGCAATGCGGTGGCCGTGGGCGCTGACCCGGAAAAGATGGCGATCCTCGACAACTTCTGCTGGCCCAGCGTCGATTCTCCCGAGAGCATGGGCGAGCTGGTGCGCACCTGCGAGGCCTGCCACGATGCCGCGAAGGCATATGGCATCCCGTTCATCAGCGGTAAGGACTCACTGCACAACCAGTTCACCAACCAGGAGACCGGAGAAGTCATCAAGATCCCCAACACGCTGCTCATCAGCGCCATCGGCGTGATCGATGACATCCGCAACTGCCTGACGATGGACTTCAAGAGCCATCGCAACATGGTGACGCTGATCGCCGCCCGCAACAGCCGCGACCTGACCTACCTGGCGCAGACGCATCGACTGATGGCCGAGGCCATTCGCCGCAAGCTGGTGGTGTCCGTGCACGATGTTTCCGACGGCGGTGTGATCACGGCCGCGGCCGAGATGTGCATCGCTTCCGGCTTGGGACTGTCATTCGCCGAGGAGGCATTCGATTACCAGCCGGCCTTCGTGGAGAAGCCGGGCCAATACCTGGTCGAACTGTCCGACCCGCTGAAGATGGAAGAGATCCGCAAGCTGTTCGACAGCGTGGCGGACGTGGTCAACATCGGCGTGGTACAGCACCTGCCCCGCTTCCAGATCGTCCGCGCTGGCAAGATCACTTGGGATGTTTCCGTGGAAGAGATGACCAAGGCCTGGCGCGGAACGCTGGACTGGTAAGGGCCGAGCAACGAGCGACGGAGCGACGAAGGGGAAACGCCCGCTGGAGCGGAGTGATCAGTAGAGCAGTTCCACCGGAACTGCGGGAGGCAAGGCAATCCTCCACGCAATTTCGCTTATCCCGCCAAGGCGCTGCCAGGCCTCGTCGTTTTCCAAGGGATCGGAGTACGCGTCGCCGGATGCGGGCGAGGACGCCCCGCCTTACCTGATCCTAACGGGCGTGCCAGATCGAAAATCGAAACTCGGCAATCACACTATTGCCTCAACATCGCCTCTCCCTTCACGGGCCCCAGCCCCTCCACCACGCCGGTGATGACCACCTTGCGATCGGCCAGCCCCATGCCGTCGGGAACCTTGCCCTCGTAGTCGAGCATCATGCCATCCTCAAGCTCCGCTCGCTCAAGTCGCTGGCTGCGCCCGCCGCCGTGGATGGTGACATCGGGCGGCTGCGCCCAGCGGTAGTTGATGTAGGTTTCGCCGCTGCGTCCTGTGAGCTTGAATGAGCCGGCATCGAGCGTGAAACGCATTCCGTCACTTCTCGCCTCAAAACCCAGTTGATACGGCGGGCCAAGTTCCAGCCGGGCGGTGCTGCCTTCCTCGATGGTGATCGGCTGGATGCTGTCCGGCTGGAGCACGGCCGTCACCCGTCCCTGCGGTACCGTCGCAACGATGCCGTACTTTACGTGATATTCGCCGGGCAAAAGAAGAAGCGGCGGTCGAACTTTGCTTCCGGCGGTGGCGGCCGCGCTCATAGTACCATCCGTGGAGACGATGATGAGACTCAGCTCCGACTGCCCCGACGCGTGCTGAATATCCAGCTTACCCGCCGGGCCGTCGTGCCGAGTGCAGACCACTCGCGAGCCGTCGGCCGCAATCTCATCAATCCTGTAGATGCCTCGAGAAGTCGCGAAGTACTCGGCGATCGGGGCAAATATCATCGGCCGCTCCGCCACGCCGACGCGAAACGAGTCCCTCACAGGCTCGTACGTTCCGTCGGTATTGGCGTCGTAGATGGAGACGATCTCATCATCCAGCCGGCCATTCTGCGACGCCCCGGCACGATAGAAGATGACTGCCTGGATACCCTCGGGCGTCCTGCCTACCTGCGCGACAGGAAACGCAAGTGTGTAATGCCGGCCGTCGGAGAGAGTTACGGTCGATGGCTGAAGCCCGTAGCTGCGGGAGATGGCCCTCAGTCCGACAGTCTTCCCGCCGGCGGTGATCGTAAAGTCGCGATTGCCCCTCCAGGTGATGAAGACTTCCTCGCCGGCGAGGGTAAAGCGCCCGCTCTGCTGCTCGCCTGGAATCTTCACGCCCTTCTCCGGCAGAGGTATCCAGCCCGCCGACCCTACCGCCAGCCGCGCCGGGCCGGCGAAGATCAACTCAGGGGACGCAATCGGCGTGGCGGACAATTCCACAATGACCGACTCCCCCGCCAGGCCCCAGCAGGCGCCGGCCATCGCCAGCAGCAGCACGATTCTTCCCAGCATCATTCTCCACCTCCCAACTCGCCACCACCGGCGAGCAAGCTGAGCAAAATCGGACGATGCCCGATTCTACTCCTGCGTCGTACCATCACATAGTAACGCAAGGGGAAGAAGTTCAGGTGGCGATTTTTCGACGACCCTTGCGACAAACGGTGATTCCGATATTGTGCGACAAGTGGCCAGGCTTCTTGCCGCGACAGCAACTACGCGATACCATGGCCGTTTTGCAAAGGAGTTCCCCTATGCGCCTGCTCGCCCTGTTGATCGCCGTCCTGTGCGCCGGCCTCGTTTCCACGTCGTCGGCCGCGGAAAAGGAAGCGGAACCGAAGGTAGTTTTCACCCTGCCGGAAAGCTACAACGACGAAGTCGACCCGACACTGGACAGGATCGTCGTCACCTTCGATCGCCCGATGGCTGATCGCTCCTGGTCATGGACCGGCGGCGGCGAGACGTACCCCCAGATCACCGGCCAGCCCTCCTACGACACGGAGAAGAAGACCTGCACTCTCCCGGTGAAGCTCGAACCAGGCAAGGTCTACTGGATCGGGGTGAACAGCCCCTCGCACACGAACTTCAAGTCAGCGGAGGGCGTGCCGGCGAAACGACACGTGATCCTGTTTGCGACGAAGTCGGCCGACGGCAAGCCTACGCACATTCCAGAATCGCTGCTGGACCAGGCGGAATCGATCAACGATTCCAACCCCGCCGGGAAGAACCCCCGGGAGAAGGCCGCAGTTGACGCAGCCAACCATTGGCTTGGACTTGTCGATCGCCGGGACAATGATGGAATGTGGAACAACCTCTCGCCGATCGCGGCGAGCATGATCACCAAGGAATCCTTCACCTCGCAGGTTGCGCGCGTGCGCGACATGCTTGGCGAACTGAAGCAGCGCGAGTTCGCCAAAGCCGAGCACAAGACCTCCCTGCCCGGCGTTCCGGATGGCAACTATTACCTGCTTGAGTTCAAAACATCATTTGAGAAGAAGAAAGAAGCCGTGGAGACCATCATCATGCACGAGTCTGACGGCACATGGAAGGTGTGCGGCTACTTCATGCGCTGATCACTCCAACGCCTGCCTGAGGAACCGCATCACCTCCATGGTGATGCGGTCATTCGGGTCGGCAAGATCCTCATCCACGGAGTGATGGTCCTTCTCCGGAGCCGAGAGGATCGTCGCCCGCGACCCGCCGCGCTCGATGGCCGCGCCCAGCCATGTCGCCGATTCCCTGCGGATCTCATCCTCATCGGCATAGATCAGCAGCGCCGGCGGCATCCCTGTGCGTCCCTCGGCGTGATGGCGTGGCGATACCTCCTGCCACAGCTTCTCATCGTCGCCAAACACGCCGGCATAGTCCTGCCCGCGTTCCGACTGCATCATTTGCGGCACGTCGTAGGCAGATCCATCAAGCAGCACTAGCGCGCGAATTGATTGGGCAAGTTCCGGGTAGTCGCCCAGGTAGCGCTCATCGGCCACCAGCAGCGCCGCCAGGTGCGCCCCGGCCGAGTGGCCCATCAGCACGATGCGATCCGGGTCGGCCGAGATATCCGGGGCAAGATGGCGCAGATAAGCAAGGGCGGCTGCGATGTCGCTGCAGGCATTGGGTGGCCCGGACACAGGCGCAAGTCGGTAGTTAACACTGGCGACTACAAATCCCGCCGCCGCGAATGTCTTGGCCTTCGGGCCGATGCCACTCTTGTCGCCGCCGATCCAGCCGCCGCCATGGAGGTATACCAGCAGCGGCAACTTCGACCGTCCCTGCGGCACATAGACATCGAGCGTCGACTCCCACACCGGCATGCGCAAGTCGTAGCGATACGGGAAGTCCCTTAGCACGCGGATCGCCTTGCCATCGTACATCTCAACATGCGACGACGGCGCTATCGCCCGGCTCGGCGAGCTGACAAGCGGCTTGCGCCTGCTTCTTTCATTCCATCCCCACAACAACACCACCAACAGGAGTATCAGCAGGAGAACAGTGCGAACCCCGCTGCGGTCCTCATGTTGTAGCAGCGCATCAACCATCGTCCTGTCTAGATCAGCATAGGCTCAAGATAGCGTTTGCTCAGGAGGATGTTCTTTCGCCGCAACTCGCCGCGACCCCATGTATGCCCGTGCGGCTCGATGGAAAGATAGCCGTCATAGTTGTGCTGATAGAGGAACGCCATAATCTTGGGGAAGCAGATGTCGCCCATGCCGGCCGGCGGCTCGCAGATGGCCCGGCCATCATGCACCATGCGATCCTTGATGTGCACGTATCCCACCTTGTGCCCATAGCGGCGGACCAGGTCGATGTAATCCTGCCCATGCGTCGCCCAGTTGGCTGGGTCATACTTCAGTTTCATATCGGGCACGGCTTCCCAGGCGCGCTCCAGGGTCGCGATGGAGTCGAGGAAGCTATGGCCGTGCAACGCGTAGAAGGCAATCTTCAGGCCTGCCTTCTCAACCTTCTCCATCACCGGGCCAAAATGTTCCGCAAATGCGCGGATGCTTGCCCCCGCCGGCTCACCGTGGATCTGGCCACAGCTTGTGACGATCCAATCCGCCCTGAGTACCTGGGCGTACTCGATCTGCCGCTCCAGCAGCCTGGCCGCCTCTTCGCGCTCGGCCGGGTCCGATGCCAGGTGGTTGTAGCCCCATGTGCCCAGCATCGCCGCCTTTGTGCCGTACTTCTGGTGAATCGCCGCCATCTGCTTGACGGTGTCCATCGTCAGCGTGCGGAAATCTCCCCAGAAGTTGTACTCGATTCCGTCAAACCCGTTCTCGGCCGCGAGGCGCGAGTCGGACTCCACGCCATCCAGGCTGTTTTCACCAATAAACGCAAGCTTCATCTGCATCGGAAATGTCCTTCCTGCAGATGATTGTGCGCGAAAGGAGCGGTCCCTGCCACCGTCGGCCAACTATTTGATGCTTTCAGTGGCCGCCATCGCCGCCTTCTTCTGCGGCACCTTGAAGACGCGCATGGCGTTGTCATGCAGGACGGCGGTGCTGATCGAAATGGCCTGCGACTCACTCAAATCGCCGGCCGCGATCTCCAACTCCAGCGTGCGCCTCAGCCACTTCTTCATCTGCTGGAGGTATCCGTACGACGCCGTGCAGGTGTGCGTGTCGCCGCCGAATGCCATCAGCTTGTTGATCGGCGCTGAATGGATGAACCGTCGCACAACGTCCATGGTCATGTACGGATCCATGCTCCACGCCCAGCACAGGTCGGCGTAGACGTTGCTGAAGTGCTTGACCATCGCCGGTATTTCATGGCCATACGGGTAGCCGGCGTGCATGAGCACAAAGCGCGCCTGCGGATAGCGGATCAGCAGCGGACAAAGCAGGCTTGGCCGGATGCGCGACATCGGCATCACGTTGTTATTCCAGTAGTAGCCCGTGTGGATCTTGATGGGCAGGTCGTACGCGATGGCCAGTTCCACGCCGCGCGCCAGGCACCAGTCGCCCAGGCAGAGCTTGTCCTCGTCAGTAGCATCGCCCCGGAGGACGCTAGCCAGCGCCGCTTCCGCCTCGGCGTCACTGCGAGGCTTCCAGTCCAGCGTGCGTTCGTAGGCATGCTGCGTCTTCACTGCGATAGCGCGTGGAGCATAACGCGCGAAGTACGCCTCGGTCGCCCGCTGCATCGAGGCCAGGTCCGTCACCTCCAGGCCAAGCGGTGTGAAGTGATCGCGCGGCACGCGCCCGCTCGATGGCGCAGCATACGACAGGTCGTAGAAAAAGAACGTCGGGTCAGACCCATCCCACGGGTCGGGAAACATGTACTGGTTGATCTGCACATGGTCGTATTGGCAGACATCGCGCAGGAAACGATGACGCTCGCCCGGGCGTCGCAGATCGGTCAGCTTCGCCTGGGCATTGCGCAGCGCCGGGGCTGATAGCTCCTCGATCCCGTACACGTCGCGGGCGACGATGCGCACCGCCTCGCCGTAGCCGGTAAGCGAGATTGCCTGCCACGCCGGCTCAATCGCGCGCCAACGCTCCTCCAGGTCTCCCTCGGCCGCCACCACTCGCTTGATGCTGCCCTCCGCAGCGCCGGCCGATATCAGGTCCTTCTGGGCATAGTGCCAGAACAGATCCGAAAGCACATCCGGCGGGCCGGCCTCCACCCAGGTCTTCTCGGCCATCAGGTGCTCGTGCGTGTCGGCCACACGAAGCCCATCCAGGTGCATCTTCAGGTCTGTTGCCATAGTCTTTGTGTCTCCCGCGGTTGCGAGTGTGTCTAGTCCTTGAGGATCAGGTCTGCGAAGTACCGCTCATCCACGAACGGCCGACTCGGATTCCCCACGAAGTACAGGGCATGGTCGCGCCGACCGCCATCGTCGTCATCCTGCACAGAGATGTTGAAACCGATCCTGTCCGGCCGAGCGTTCAGTCCCATCATGTTCCATGATATGCGAAACTCGTAACGCACCGCCGGGATACCGCCGGGAAGCTGCACCTGCTTCACGCTCCCCTGCCAGGTATCCTCCCTGCCGAAGCTCTTGGGGTAGCCTGAGTAGTCGCTGTTTGCCGCGCCGTTGGCAACCAGGGCAAACTCTCCGCCGAACTTCAGGTCAGCCCGATCATTGGCGCGCGCATCCTCGGCGTGATTGTGATTGCCATCGATGAAAACCTCGACCGCATCATCATCCCACGCCGGGCAGCTTATCGCCCCATCCGGGCAACTGTCGCTGTTGATGACATCGTCGATCACCTCAACCGCCACGTACAGGGCATCATCATTGTGGCACACGGCAAAGCGGAAGCTCAGGTCATACTCGCGATAGACCGGGATGGTGGACGCGTCGAGAACTCCATTGGCAGGCGTGACGCGTTGAAAGCGGATTCCCTCCCAGTCATCAAGCGCGCCATCCAGCACAATTCCCGTGCGCTTTTCTGAGACAAGCACCGCGCGACGTCCGCCGTCAGGCAGGTCAGAACAGGCTCGCTGCGATACGCCGCTGCACCCGACAAGGAGAAGTGAAGCAAGACAAAACAGGCAGATTATCGGCACGTTTCTCATGTCCTGGAACATAACCTGCCGGCATGCGCAGGTGAAACTTCCGTTTGAGCAAATCGCCCAAAGTCATAACATCGTCGGCATGAAACGCACCGCAGTAATCGATGTTGTCAATCTGACGCGCCGTGCGCTAAGCGAATCAGCCCCATTCCTCTCATCCCTCGCGGCCGGCAGCAGTGTCTCAACCATCGGGCATGTCACGCCGGCGGTCACGTGTACGGTACACGCCACTTATCTCACCGGCCAGTGGCCATCAGTGCATGGCGCCGTGGCCAACGGCTGGTACTTCAGGGACGAGTGCGAGATCAAATTCTGGCGACAGTCGAACAAACTGGTGCAGGCGGAAAAGGTCTGGGAAACCGCCAGGGGGCGCGATCCATCATTCACCTGCGCCAACCTTTTCTGGTGGTACAACATGTACTCCAGCGTCGATTACTCCCTCACGCCGCGCCCGATGTACCCGGCCGACGGGCGCAAGATCCCCGATGTCTACGCCCAGCCAGAGGCACTGCGTCGTCTGCAGGACAAACTCGGGCAGTTTCCCCTGTTCAACTACTGGGGGCCAAACTCCAACATCAACGGCAGCAGGTGGATCGTGGAGGCGGCCATCGAGACTGAAAAGGCCTATTCCCCAACCCTCACGCTGGTCTACCTGCCGCACATGGACTACGCGCCGCAGAAGCTCGGGCCGACTCACCCCGACGTGGCCGAGGAATGGAGACAGATCGATGCCCTCATACACAAGCTGTACGAGTTCTACCAGTCGCGCGATGTGCAGGTGATCCTGCTCTCCGAGTATGGAATCGTCCCGGTTAGCAGGCCGATCTTCCTCAACCGCATGTTTCGCCAGGAGGGCTTGCTGAAGGTGCGCGAGGAGATGGGACGCGAACAGCTCGATGCGGGCGCATCGGACGCGTTTGCCGTGGCCGACCACCAGGTCGCCCATATCTACGTGAACAACCCCGCGAAACTCTCGCAGGTGGCCGAGATTGTCAGCTCCGCCGAGGGAGTAGCCGAGGTACTCAACTACTCCGGCAAGCAGCATTACCACATCGACCACCCGCGCTCCGGGGACCTTGTTGCTCTCGCCGCCCCCGATGCGTGGTTCTGCTACTACTTCTGGCTGGACGACAATCGCGCTCCCGACTACGCCCGCACGGTCGATATCCACCACAAGCCCGGCTACGACCCGGTGGAACTGTTCATCGATCCCAGGATTCGCTTCCCCAGGCTGACCATCGGGCGCAAGCTGCTGGCGCGCAAACTCGGTTTCCGCAATCTGCTGGACATCACGCCGCTGGACGCCAGGCTGGTCAAAGGCTCGCACGGCGTGGCCCCCACCGATCTCATCGACGCACCGATCCTGATAACCTCCAGGCCCGGCCTGCCCGAGCAGATACCGCCCACGGCCGTCCGCGACATCATCCTGGATCACGTGTTCTCATAGGTGCTGATTGCTGCGCAGCAGAAACTCCGCGTTCCGGCGGAAATGCGGGGCTAGCGCCTGACCGAACGTGGCATTGTTCCAAGACCGCCTGCGTTGACGCACATCACACACCCTGGCCACGGCTTGCTGATGCACCAGCCTCGGCTAAACTCTCGCCTGTGGGTGTTCGTGGAGGAACACGCAGAGGAACAGGAAGCAGGAGTCAGAAGACATGCTGAAGATTCGTGATGCGGCTTCGTGCCAGTACGACTTGATGAGCCTTGGCGAGTGCATGGTGCGTCTCTCGCCCCCCGGGCATGGCCGGATTGAGTTTTCCCCGGTGCTGGAGGTCTGGTGTGGTGGCGGCGAGTACAACGTCGCCTATGCCCTGGCCCGCCTGGGTTTGCGCACCGGCTTCATCTCCCGACTGGTGGATAACCCGGTTGGCAGGATCATCATCAACCATGGCCGATCCGTTGGCGTGGATATGTCCAACGTGGTGATGGCCAAGTATGACGGCGTGGGCAAGGCCGACCGCGTGGGCCTCAACTTCACCGAGGTTGGCACCGGAGTTCGCGCGTCGGTCACCATGTACGACCGTGGCCACTCGGCCGCCATGAACATGAAGCCGGGCATGGTCGACTTCAAGAAGATTTTCCAGGAGAAAGGCGTCCGCTGGCTGCACACCGGCGGCATCTTCACCGCCCTTTCCGAGGGCACGGCCGGCGTGGTGAAAGAGGCGCTGGTCGCCGCCCGCGAGGCCGGCACCATCGTCAGCTACGACCTTAACTTCCGCTCCAAGCTCTGGAGCAGCGCCCAGGCGCAGAAGGTCACCAAGGACCTGGTCCAATACGTGGACTGCCTCATCGGCAACGAGGAAGACTTCCAGAAGGTGCTGGGCTTCGAGGTCGAGGGTGTGGATGAGAACCTCTCGGCCCTCGACACCAGCGCGTACAAGCGCATGGTGGAGAAGGTCGTCAAGACCTACCCGAACATCAAGGTGGTGGGTACGACCCTCCGCGAGGTGAAGAGCGGCCTGATCAATAACTGGTCGGCCATCCTCTATGCCGATGGCAAGTTCTATGAGAGCCGCGTCTTCAAGGACCTGGAGATCGAGGACCGCGTCGGCGGCGGCGACGGCTTCAGCTCCGGCTTCGCTTACGGCTTCCTCACCGGCCGGGAGCCGCAGGAGTGCGTCGACCTGGGCGCCGCCCATGGCGCACTGCTGCAGTCGACCCGCGGCGACACCAGCATGATCGACCTTGATGAGCTGATGCACGTATTTAAGGGCGGTTCCGCCCGCATCAAGCGATAAATCGAGGCGTGGTGACAGCGAAATGAATGAAGCCCACGGTTTTCGC
>JAKORQ010000449.1 GCA_029777755.1 Planctomycetota bacterium | reverse complement strand
GCGAGCTTCATCTGCTCATACTCCATCAGCCGGCGAACCAGTTCGGCACGCGGGTCTTCGGTCTCATCGTCGCCTGCCAATTTGGGGCGCGGAAGGAGCATGCGTGATTTGATCTCAATCAGCATGGCCGCCATGACCAGGTAATCGGCCGCCAGTTCCAGATTCCGTGAGCGCATGGCTTCGACATAATCGAGGTACTGGCGGGTCAGGGGCGCCATCGGGATATCGAGAATATCGACATTGGCGCGGCGGATCATGTACAGCAGCAGGTCGAGCGGCCCCTCGAAGGCGTCGAGCATGACCGCCAACGCATCGGGCGGGATATACAGGTCGAGCGGCAACTGCTGCATCGGCTGGCCGTAGATACGGGCCACCGGCTCCAGCAGGTCCTTTTGCACGACCGGGGCATCCAGCACGTCGAGATCGCTCGTCATGTCACGAGGCCGCAGCCCGCCCCTTGCCCTTGTAGTGCAGATGGAGGTTGCGGAAGTAGATCACCAGACCGAGGGCCTGCCCGAAGGTGAACACCGGATCGTTGCGATGAATGGCGTAAACGGTCAGCACCAGGCCGCCGGCGATACTGAAATACCAGAAGGCGACCGGGACGACGACCTGCTTGGCCTTTTCGCTCGACCACCACTGGACGACGAAGCGCATCATGAACAGCCCCTGACCACCAAAGCCGATCACTATCCAGATCAGGGACTCCCAATCCATACCGAACATCAGTGGTATTCCAGCCCCATGGCTTCACGCACATCGCGCATGGTCTCGCGCGCCAGTTCACGCGCCTTCTCGCAGCCATCGGCAATGATGTTCTTGACCAGCGTCGGATCATCCAGATACATCTGGGCCCGCTCACGCATTGGCACCTGCTCCTTCAGGATGCCGTCGATGACCGGCTGCTTGCATTCGATGCAGCCGATACCGGCGGTCTTGCACCCGTGGCTGGCCCATTCCTTGGTACTGTCGTCCGAGTAGACCTGGTGTAGTTGCCACACTGGGCAACGGGCCGGATCACCCGGATCGGTACGCCGCACGCGGTTGGTGTCGGTTGGCATGCTCTTGACCTTCTTGGCCACCGACTCTTCCGACTCACGCATGGTGATGGTGTTGTGGTACGACTT
>JAKORQ010000448.1 GCA_029777755.1 Planctomycetota bacterium | reverse complement strand
GTCGCCAAGATGGCTTCCCAAGGGATTGTCGGTGCCGTGTTGCTTGCCGCCCGGATTGAGGTGGCCGCCTGCGCTGGTGAAGCCCGGCGCCTCGCATTGGCCCACCGTATGGAGATGGATGCCGTGCGGGCCGGGAGAGATACCGGCAACATCGACCACAAGCGACAAGCGATCGCCATTGCCCACCAATCGTGCAGTTCCAGCGGCGGTACCATCGGCCAGCGCAAGATTTGCGGTAGCCGGCTTGTCCGCCGGCACCTCTCCCGCCGATGCACAGGCCATGAGCGCCATCGGCATGGCCGCCGCGAGCACTTTGCGTATCATCTCCTCACTCCTTACTGTTGCAATCGTTATCCGAACGCAGAAGCGGCCAGATCGCTCCAGTCCAAACTCGGTCACTTGCCCTCGATGGCATTGATCAGCGGCTGCAAACCAGCCCCGTATTGCCTCCACCGTTCGACCGAGGTCTTGTAGATCGGCTTGCGCACTTGCGCGACGCTGGCCGTATTGACCGGTCGCTTGGACCGGTGGAACGCCAGGCAGGCATCGTCCCACTCCAACCCGATGAAATCGATCAGGTCGCGGGCGCTGCTCTCGGTATCTGCCACCACCTGTTCATATTCCACGACTTCCATCGTGCCTGCGGGCAGGACGCTTTCCCAGTGCTTCATCAGCGCATCGTACTGGCGGTAGTAGCGCCCGAGTTCGCCCATATCGTAGCTGTGCGGCATATCGTCCGTCCTGGCGATAAATCTCTCCAAGATTGGAATGATAGCTGGCCGTATTTTGGCGCAGCTTAATCGCCTCCTTGATGGCCTCCATGCCTTCCTTCCGCTTGCCCATCGCCGCGAGTGAGGTGCCGAGGATGCTGTGGGCGTCGGCCAAGGCCGGCTTCTGCTTGATCATCTGGCTGCAGACGTTCACCGCTTGGCCATAGCGATGCCGACCGTACAGCTTCCCGGCAATCGCGAGCGCCTCCTGTGCGTCACCCGCTTGCTGCCGTTCTGGATCGCCGCGATGATATCGTCGAGAGCGTCATTGGTGGTCTGCTGCATTCCTGACTTCCACACCATGTCGGACTATAAATTGCCCAGCAGGTCAACCCCGACGGGGTCAATTGGCTGTGTGGATCACAATCGCTCAAAGAGCGGGGGCCGGGAGATTTCTCTCCCGGCCCCCTTCTGTTGGTGCCTTATGGGTGGTTGGGCTTAGTTGCCCGAGCCCG
>JAKORQ010000447.1 GCA_029777755.1 Planctomycetota bacterium | reverse complement strand
CGCATGAAAAACGGAGAGTTCCCGGATGGGTCGCGCTCGCTGCGGGCCAAGATCGACATGGCCCATCCCAACCTGAACATGCGCGACCCGGTGATGTACCGCATCGTCCATGCGGCACATCCCCATACCGGCGACAAGTGGTGCATCTACCCCACCTACGACTGGACGCACGGCCAGTCAGACTGGATCGAGGGAATCACCCACTCGCTGTGCACGCTGGAGTTTGAGGCGCATCGCCCGCTGTATGACTGGTACATCGATGCCCTCATCGAGGCCGGCTGCATGCCCAAGGGTGTAAAGTACCGGCCACGGCAGTATGAGTTCGCCCGGCTTAACCTCACCTACACGCTGACCTCCAAGCGCAAGCTGGCGCAGCTCGTCCGGGAAGGGCATGTTTCCGGATGGGACGATCCGCGGATGAGCACCCTGCGCGCCTTCCGCCGGCGTGGCTACACGCCGGAGGCGATTCGCAATTTCGTCCGCGAGCTGGGCGTGACCAAGTTCGAGTCGGTGATCGATTTTGGCCGGCTGGAAAACGCCCTGCGCGATGACCTGAACAAGCGGGCTTTGCGTCGCATGGCTGTGCTGCGTCCGCTCAAGCTGGTGATCGACAACTATCCCGAGGGACAGACGGAAGAACTGGATGCGGTCAACAACCCGGAGGATCCGTCGTCCGGCACGCGAAAGGTTCCCTTCTCCAAGGTCCTGTATATCGAGCAGGATGACTTCATGGAGAATCCGCCGCCGAAGTATTTCCGGCTGTCGCCGGGAACTGAAGTCCGCCTGCGCTACGCCTATTTCGTGAAGTGTACCGGAGTGGAGAAGGACGCCGACGGTAACGTGGTCGCGGTGCACTGCACTTATGACCCTGCCACCCGCGGCGGCGACGCCCCCGACAAACGCAAGGTCAAGGCGACCATCCACTGGGTATCGGCGCAGCACGCCTTCAAGGCGCAGGTTCGCCTGTATGACCGGCTGTTCAACACCAGCAACCCCAGCGATGCCCCGGAGGGAAAGACGTTCCTCGACAACCTCAACCCCAACTCGCTGGAGATCATCGATGGCGCCATGCTGGAGCCTTCGCTGAAAAACGCAAAGCCGGACGAGAAGTTCCAGTTTGAACGGATCGGCTATTTCGTGGCGGATGTGGTCGACTCCAAACCGGACGCCCCGGTGTTCAACCGGGCGGTAACGCTCAAGGACAGCTGGGCGAAAGAGCAGAAGAAGAAGTAGGGATTTTTGATTTCTGATTTTTGATTGGATCATCGATTTTGCGAATTGCGATTTCGCGATCGATGTCCTCCTTTAGGACGATTGAGCTTTCCATGCCCAAGATGCCCGTTATTGCTATTGTTGGCCGGCCCAATGTCGGCAAGTCCAGCCTGCTCAATGCGCTGGCGGGGAAGCTCATCTCCATCGTGCAGGACATGCCGGGAGTGACGCGCGACCGTATCGCCACGCAGCTTGAGCTGGATGGCCGATATGTCGAGCTGGTGGACACCGGCGGTTACGGCTTTGATGACCCGGACAACCTCGCGCAGCACATCAAGGATCAGATCGAGCATGCCATGCGGCGGGCTGACCTGGTGCTGTTCGTGGTGGACGCCCAGCAGGGGCTGACGGTGGCCGACGAGCAGATCGCCTCTCTCATCCGCCGGCTGGGCCTGAAGACGATCCTGATCGCCAACAAGAACGATGGCGAGAAGCTCGACCTGCACCTGGCGGATTTTGCCCGGCTGGGGATGGGCATGCCGATCGGCGTGTCGGCCATGAACGGGCGAAACCTTGCCAATCTCCGCCAGGCGATCATCCGCAACATGGACCTGAGCAGCGCCCCGACGGAGCTTGCCGCCCCGGAGATGCTGGTGGCGATCGTCGGCAAGCGCAACGCCGGCAAGAGCACCATGGTCAATGCCATCGCCGGGCTCTATGAGGGGGATCCCAACCGGGTGATTGTCTCGGAAGTGCCCGGGACGACCCGCGACTCCATCGACGTGCGCTTCGAAAAGGACGGCAAGACGCTGGTGGTGATCGACACGGCCGGCGTGCGCAAGAAGCGCCACATGATGACCAACGACATCGAGTTCTACTCCTTCCACCGGGCGCAGCGCTCCGTGCGCCGGGCGGATGTGGTGCTGATGCTGATCGACGGCACCGAGCCGGTGTCGGAACCGGACCGCAAGCTCGGGCAGTACATAGCCGAGCAGTACAAGCCGGTCGTTCTGGTGGTGAACAAGTGGGACCTGACCATGAAGACCATCCGCGAGCAGCGCAAGGGCGGCGACGAGCTGCGCGATGAGGACATCATGGACGAGTACGCGGAATACCTGGAGAAGGAACTGCCCTGGCTCGACTACGCCCCCATCGCCTTCACCACCGCAAAGGAATCACGCAACGTGCAGAAGGTGCTCGATTTCGCCCAGCACCTGTACAAGCAGGCCAATGAGCGCGTCAGCACTGCCAAGCTTAACGACGCCGTGCAGCAGATCCTCACGGAGCGCATGGTGCCCACGCCCTCCGGAAGGCGGCTGAAGGTGTATTACGTCACACAGACAGACGTGGCGCCGCCGACGATCGTGCTGTTCGTTAACCAGCCGGCGTACGTCACCGATGACTACAAGCGTTTCATGCTCAACCGCTTCCGCGACCTGCTGCCCTACCCGGAGGTGCCGATCAAACTGATCTTCCGGGCGCGTTCGCAGCGCGGCGAGGAGATTCTGCCTGATGCTTCCGGCGCACCGGCTGGGGGCAAGTCACCCGCCGGCAAGCCCGCTGCAGGCAAGAGACCGGCCGGGAAAACTGGCAAGGGTCATCCGCGCGGCAAAGGCAAGTGATGTCCGCCCGTGTGGCACTCGCAGGCGCTTCCCCATGGCTTGTTATTTTCGTCGGCTCGGCGCACTATGGCCAGTCCTATGGAAACTATGCTACTGCAGTTGGCGCACTCGCCGGATCCTGATGATGCGTTCATGTTCTACGGCCTGGCAAAGGAGCTGATCCCCACTGGCCGATACCGCTTCAAGCACATTCTCCAGGACATCCAGACGCTCAACCAGCGGGCGCTCAATGGTGAGATGGAGATCACCGCCATCTCCATCCATGCGTATCCGTACGTGGCCGACAAGTACGCCCTGACCAGCTGCGGCTCGTCGATGGGAGACGGGTATGGCCCGATGGTGATCGCCCGTGAGAAACACGACCTCTCCTGGCTGAAGGGCAAGAAGATCGCCGTCCCCGGCAAGATGACCACTGCGTTTCTCGCCTTGCAGCTTGCCATCGGCAAGGCCGGCGAAGCGTTCGACTATGAGGTCGTCATGTTCGACCAGATCCCTCAGTACGTGAAGGATGGCAAGGCCGATGCCGGGCTGATAATTCACGAGGGCCAGCTCACCTATAAGAGCATGGGGCTTGAGCTGATCGTCGACCTGGGCATCTGGTGGCAGGAGAAGACCGGCCTGCCGCTACCGCTGGGTGGCAACTGCATCCGCAAGGACCTGGGCATGCCGGCCATGCAGGAGATCACCGATATCCTCAAGCAGTCGATCCAGTTCAGCCTTGACCATCGCAAGGAAGCAGTGGAGTACGCACTGCAGTTCGGACGCGACCTCGACAAGCAGATGGCCGACAAGTTCGTCGGCATGTACGTCAATCACTGGACGCTCGACTATGGCGACCGCGGCGTGGCGGCGATCGAAACGCTGCTGGGCGAAGGCGCCAAGGCAGGCATAGTGCCGGCCATCGGCAAGATTGATTTTATTCGTGCCAAGTAGTTGAAGCTCCAGCGGATCATACCGCATGGCTCAGCAGACAACGTGCGCGGATGAGAATTTGCCACGATTGCCATTGGGGCAACGCCTGGAATGGTTGCTTGCGCGCCAGGGGGTACTTTTTGCGCTGATATTGGCGGCCGGGGTACTGTGCCGACTGGTACAGTACCTCTGGCGCACCTCATACTGGCATGACGAGTCGTTCCTCGTCTACAACGTGATCCGCCGATCACCGGGCGAACTGATTGGGGCGCTGGATGTCGCACAGACAGCGCCCCCTGCTTTTCTGATCCTCGCCGACCTGCTGACCCAAGCCGCCGGCGAAAGTGAGTTCACGCTGCGCCTGCTTCCGATGCTTTGCTCGGTTGTGGGATTGCTCCTGCTGGCTATGCTCGCGCGAAAGCTGCTTTCCCCGGGCGCTGCCCTGTTGGTGACTACGCTGGCGGCGTTTGGCCCGACGCTGCTCATCCATGCCGGGGAGTTCAAGCAGTACAGCAGCGACGCCATGTCGACCACGCTGCTGCTTGCCATATGGATCTGGCCGGCGAAGCAACCGCGTCACTGGCTGCGTCTGCTGCTGTTGGCGGTGGTGACGGCCGCTATCCTCTGGTTCTCCGAGACAATGGTGTTCGTCTTCGGGGGACTGGCTCTGAGCTTCTGGCTGATGCACAGGCCGACGCCCGGGAGTATCGTGCGCTGCGCGATCATCTGCCTGCTGCCGGTGATCTCGTTTGGCATCCTTTACCTCGTCTCTATACGCCATCAGCAGTATGGGATGCTTTACGAGTACTGGGATGATGGCCTGTTGGACCTTAGCGAGTGGTATACCGCTCCGGTATGGATGGTCGGCAGGGTCTACGATGTATGCAACTATGCGGCCAAGCCCTTCGGGGTGGTGATACTGGCGCTATGCGTGGCCGGCGTGCGAGGGCTATGGATGTCGCAGAAAAGGCTTTTGGCCGGGGCGCTGGTGCTGCCAACGCTGCTGTGCCTGGCCGCCGCGACGATCGGCCGATATCCCATGGACGGGCGGGCGACCACGTTTCTTGTACCGGGGTTGCTCCTACTGAGCGGGTTTGGGGCTGCGTCCGCATTTCGCATGCTGTCCCGCTGGGAAAGAGGACGACAGGCGCTCCTGGCCGTTCTTCTGATAGTCGTCGCGGGGCTGGCCATACCGGCCGCTTACCGTCTGTTTGTTCCCCGCGCCCGCCAGCATCTTCGGCCAGTGGCGCAGTACCTCGAGCAGCACTGGAATGGCGAGGACCAGATCTACGTCATGGGCAACGGTTATTACCCGTTCCTGTGCTACTGGAAGAAGGATGCGTCGGCGGTCCATCCCCCCTTCAAGGAGTTGCCCGACGACCAGACCTTCTGGATGGTGCTCGAGTTTGAGCCATATGGCGAACTGGACGACGGCATCGACGAGCTGGCGGCGGCCGACACGGCCGCCAGGCGCCTGGGCGAGTTCCGCGTCGAGGGTGGATGGGCTATTCACTTCACCAAGCTACCAACCGAGACGCAGTAGCCAGGCTCACTCCGCCCAGCCGGTTTCCTTGGGCGTAACCGGCGCGTCTCCCTTGTCCATCGGCCGAGCTTCCGCTCCTTCGATCAGCCCTGCCGACTCAGAGCTGAGGACCACCGCCAGCGGGCGAAGCCCGGGGATATGCCTTCCCACCAGTACGATCCAGACCGTCACCGGCATGGCCAGCAGCAATCCCATCGCTCCCCACAGCCAGCCCCAGAAGAATGCCACCACGACCACGCCAACACTCGACACCCCCGTGCTCGAACCATACAGGAGCGGCTCCAGCACCATGTTGGTGATCAGCTCGGCCACCAGCAGTGCCGCTAGCACGAAGATTGGCTGCTGCCACCCGGGCAATGCTGCCACCGCCAGCAGCGTTGGGAGCGTAATCCCCAGCAGCGGCCCGACATACGGTATATAGCGCAACGCCCCTGCCACCGCTCCCAGCAGGGCTGGGCTGGGAACGGCGAAGTACCAGCAGACCCCTGCCACCATCAGCCCGGAGCAGATGTTCACCACCAGTTGCATGCGCAGATACCGCCCCACCCGTCGCGAGGCTTCGTCGATGGTCTGCGGGCTGACGCCCATCTTCCCCCGTCGCATAAGCCAGGCCATGCGGTGGGTAACCAGGTCGTGCTCGAGCATGAAGAAAAACATCAGCGCAAACACCACGCCCGCATTTCCCAGCACGATGAACACAGGCGTGAAGACCGTGGTGGCCACCAGCGCTGTCTCGGCGGTCGGACCGACGACCTCCACCTGCACCGGCTCGGTGGTCGGGCTGTCTTGCTCCTTAAGCTGAGCATCCGTCTGGGAGATCTCGCGGGAAACCTCCTGGAAGACGCCCATCAGGCGGGCGAACGGCCCCTCGGTGGCCGGGCGAAGACTTCGGACCTTCTCAATGACATTCTCACGATGATTGGGCAGCTCACTTGCGAGTGAAAAGACCTGCTGCGATAAAAAGAGAATCAGCCCCAGCACCACCGCCCCGCTGGCGCAGGTGACAACAGTGACAGCCAGCGCATTGGGGAAGCGCTTCCTCTTGAGCCAGTCCACGGCCGGCATGAGAACATCGGTAAGCAGCAGCGCCAGCACCACCGGCATGATGAAGGCCTTGCCCCATTGCATGAGGTAAATGCCTATGGCAATGGCGATGAAGACAGCCGCCTTCTGGACTGATGCGATCAGCGTCAAGTTTCCCCCCTGAACGATGGTACCCACCAGTCACGATCTCGGCAGTCTCACAATTTTCGCGTGCCGCACATCCATAGCCATGGGCGATAGATGCGCACTGCATGGCAAGTTTGATGGAAATTGCCCGGGCAAGCGGGCTACTGGTGCACTACCATACGGCAGATGGACAACCCTCTTCAGCGAGCTCAGGCGCCCAACGATCGGCCGCTTGGCGGACTCTGGCCTAAGGTGCTTCCGCCGCCCACGCGGCAGAGGGCGCTGGCTGCCCTGGCGGTGGCGGCCGTTTCTGACCTGCTCTCCATCAGCTTCACCGTACTGCCGCCAGTGCAGATCCTGGTGGATGTGCTGACCGCGATGATCCTGTGGATGCTGCTGGGATCGCGCTGGCCGCTGCTGCCTGCGTTCATCGCCGAGGCGATCCCAGTGCTCTCCATCTTCCCTACCTGGACGATGGTGGCCGGAGCGTACCTGTATGCCTCACGCGGCCGATCCGCCGCTCACCAGCATGAACAGCACGAACTGTAGACCATTGAAAATCGCGTGCATGAGCATCGGCACGAGGATGCTCCCGGAACGGAAATAGGCCCAACCCAGGAACATCGACAACACAAAGATCGGCGGCCAGGTGGTCCATGGGGAGTGAATGGCGGTAAAAACCACGGATGCCACGACAATCGCCAGCACGCCGCTGCCTGTGAGCCGATGCATCAGGCGCTGAATCAACCCGCGAAATACCAGTTCCTCCACCAGCGGCGCGGCGATGATTGCTGAGAAGAGCGCCACCGCCTTGAATACAGTCGCTCCTGAATCCTCACCAGCCCAAATCTCAAACAGCAGGTGAGACTTCTTCGCGTCCAGGTCAAACAGCTCGACGATGATGGAGACAATCGCGCTAAGCAGGAACACCCAGGGGATCGCCAGCAGGTATCCCGCCAATGCCTGACGCACCGCATGCACCCGGGTCCTTGCCCAGTGGAATACCCGCGGGAGGTACGGACGCAGCAGCACCATCACTACGCCGGCCGTGACAAGCTGCGCCAGGGGCGTCAGCATGGTGATGGTGCGCATCCCCTCGGGCTGGTGTCTCTGCTCCGGCGGGATCCCCGCAAACTCAACTACCAGCGCCAGCGTGGACAGATAGATGGCAAATGCGGTGAATCCTGCGGCCGCCAAGACAAGGGCGCCAGGCTCTTCGGAACCGCGAGGCACGACCGGAAGGCGATAGAGCTTTTGCTTGCCAATGAAGTATGCCGAGATCGTCGCCAGCACCAGGACCACCAGGGCAAACCCGGCGGAGGCGGTGGGCTCGGGCGTTCCGGAACTCTGTGCAAGCAAAAGGTT
>JAKORQ010000446.1 GCA_029777755.1 Planctomycetota bacterium | reverse complement strand
GGAGCTGCTGCAGACTCTCTCTGAGATCCGCAACCTCAACGCCCCTGCGGTGCTGCACATCCGCACGGTAAAGGGCAATGGCTACAAGGTGGCGGTCGAGGAGCCGACCAAGTTCCACTCGCCGTCGAGTTTCCGCTTCAACGGGGAGCAGGTGGAGTTTGCCCCGGCCTCGGGTAAGAGCTGGACGAATGCCTTTGCCGATGCGCTTATCGCGATTGCGAAGGAGGACAAGCGCGTCTTCGCCCTGACGGCCGCCATGCCGGATGGCACGGGACTGAGCAAGTTTGCCCCGCATTTCCCCGATCGTTACACGGATGTGGGCATCTGCGAGAGCCATCTGGCCGCCTACGCCGCCGGATTGTGCAAGGCGGGGCTCCGGCCATACGCCTGCGTCTACTCGACATTCACCCAGCGAGCGTTCGACCAGATCTGGCAGGAGATCGCGCTGCAGGGATTGCCGGTGGTCTTTTGCATGGATCGCGCCGGCTACGTCGGCGACGATGGAGCTGTGCACCACGGGTTCATGGACCAGGCCTTCCTTCGCCCGATGCCCGGGATGGTGCTGATGGCGCCCAGCGACGAGGCAGAGCTGAATCGCGCTTTGCGCCTGACGCTGAAGCTCGACCGGCCATCGGCGCTGCGCTATCCCCGTGACACGGTGCCGGCCGATAACCTTGAGAAGCTTACCGACCCGGCCCTTCGCGCCCAGGCCACCAGCGAATGGGAACTGGGCAAGAGCCGTCGCCTGCGCAGCGGCGGCGATGCCACGATCATCTCGTATGGCGCGCTCACCGCGAGCGCCGTAGCGGCGGCCGACCTGCTTGCAGAGGAAGGTGTCAAGGTCGAGATCATCGACGCCCGCTTCTGTAAGCCGATCGATGGCGAGATGCTCCAGAGAACACTGCGGCCGGGTCATCCAGTGCTGACACTGGAAGATCACGCCATACAGAATGGCTTCGGCACGGCCGTGATCGAGTACGCAGTGCAGAATGGCCTGCCCACGGAGAACATTACCCTGCTGGGGATGCCTGACCGCCTGCTGGGACACATGACGCGCAAGCAGCAGCTCGCCGAGGTGGGTCTGGACACACCAGGAATCGTCGCGGCCGTCCACACTGCGATCGCCAAGGCCTCGAAGGCCGACGAGCAACTGCGGCAGAAGACGATCCGCCTCTCAGCCAGCTAAACTGGCGGGCGACGGGACGGATATTTGCACGTCGCCCCTGCCATTGTGGGTTAGCGGATCTCCACTGGCTGCACGGTCATGGGTGGAAGTTCGTATCGCACCGGTTTGCCTTCGCCGGCGGACGGGACGCGGATGTTTGCCACCATCGGCGAACTGAACAGGTTCATGACGAACAGCATCCGCCGGCCGGCGCCGCTGCGCAGCGTCGTCCAGACGTTCGGGTTGTCGCATTCCACTACCCGCGAGCGCACGCCACATTCCGCCAGCAGGTATTCCACCATCCGGCTGTGCTCGTTCATCGTGTGCATCCACTGAAGGCCCAGCCAGATAAGCGATCCCTTGCCGCGTGCGACCTTCCAGCCACAGGTGGCACCTGAGTTAACCTCGCGTGCCATGGCCGCCGCGCCGCTGGGCAACGTCTGCGCCTTGAAGAGCCGGCCGGAGAGCTGCACGTTCTCCACCGGCCCGGCGTTGAGTCGCAAACACGCCCCGCTGCATTCAGATACGCTTGCCCCATCAAGAAAATCGCGCAGCAGCGTGCATGGACGGAAGTTTTCGTCAAGATACGGGATCACTGGCGCTATCAGGAGCCGCCCGCCTTCAGAGACGAACTTCACCAGCCGCTCCTGCACCGACCTGGCCATGCAGACGCTGGCAGCCACCCACAGTGGCCTGTCCGTCGAGGAGAGCAGATCGTCGCTGTGGAGATCAACCATCCCCGCCGACCATGAACCGCACATCGCCGAGACATACATCCCCTTGCGCCAGAACAACCACGCATCGGCGCTGCTCATCTCCAGGTCGCCGCGATTGGCGAAGTAGTTACCTGCCAGCGCGTGATCCCAGTCCAGGCCGATCGAGAAGTCGCTGTCCAGTCCCGCCTCAGCCAGCCAGGAATTGCCATGCAGGAACTGGGCAAACTCCTTCTGCACCTGGAGCAGCGGGCGCACCGTACCGTCGGCCGCGATGGCCGCGTTGTAGTCGTAGATGTCGCTGGTGGTGCCCATACCCGGGGGATTTGGCCCGCCGGTGAGGATGTAGTAATTGACCCCCTTCATCCCCAGCGCCGCGTGCATGAAGTAACAGGCCCGCAGGTCGCTGGGCGTCACCGGCGGGAAGTCGCTGCAGCTCCCCCCCGGCATCTCGAACACCGTCTGGGGGCAGCCCATCAGCCGCAGCATCTCCATGGAGTAGTAGCACTTGCTGGCGTACAGTGGGGTGGGATTGTTCTGCTCCCAGTTCATGTTCAGCGTGTAATAGTGATCGGAGCCCAGCAGGACCTGGCCACCCGTCTGCCGCATCATCTCGCGGAAATAGGCGTTCATGCCGGGATTGGCCGAGTTGTGCACAAACGGTACATCCAGCCCGCGCTCGCGCATCATCTGCATGAGGATCCGGGCGTACTCCCCTATCGTGCTGAAATAGAACTCCATGTAGTCGCGCACCCGGCGGCGATCCTCGTTGCTCCTGGAGCCTTTGTCCTCGATGGGGCGGGCGTCGGCGAAGCTGGCGAATTTGGTGCCGTAGGCCTCGTTCACCGCCTCGATGCTGCCGTAGCGCTGACGCAGGAAACTGGCATAGCGTCCATCCTCGCGGCCGAACCCCATCGACTGGGCGTTATAGTCCCAGCCGCCGCACCACTCATGGATCCCCATCAGTTCATTGTCGAACTGCGCCATGGCTATCGGGCCGCCCCTGTCCAGCGTGTACTTTGCAAGCAGCGGGCAGACCTGGTCGAACCATGCCTTCGTCTTCTCCAGGAAAATCGGATGAATGTATGACGCCGAGATGCGGCTACGTGGCTTCCCGGCCAGGTCGGTGGCCAGCAACTGCGGATACTTTTCAAACAGCCAGAGAGGAACACCGTTGCCTCTCAACTCGGAGTATTGATAAGGCCCCGGCCGGGCGATCACGTGCACATGGTCCTCGGCGCACAGTTCAAGGAAGGCCTCCACCTGCCGCCAGGGCTCCGGGCCGAAGGCAAATCTTCCCTCTTCCGGCTCATGGATCAGCCATGGCACGTAGGTCGCGATGGCATTGCCGCCGGCATCCTTCCAGAGCCGCAGCCGCCTGCGCCAGTCCTCCTTGGGAACGCGGAAGTAATGGAACTCACCAGAAACCAGAAACCTCCGCTGGCCATCAAACAGATAGGAGTGCCGATCCCAGGCGACCTTCTCAAGCTGCTGCATTCGCTTCCTTCCAGGGAAAAAGTGTTGCTGAGCATGCCTGCCACCACCAGCCAAGTCAAGCTGCACCAAAGATGACGGGCGCCGCGAGAAGCAGACCCCAGCGGCTTGCCAAGTGGCGTGTTTCCGCATAGATTATCCGTAGTTCGCCGGGCGATTAGTTCAGCTGGCTAGAACGCACGGATCACACCCGTGAGGTCACAGGTTCGAGTCCTGTATCGCCCATTTACGACAACCCCGGTCCAGCCGGGGTTTTGTTGTTTTTGGCTCCTGCAAGTGCGGACGAGGACGCCCACGCTTCCAGCGTTGCGTCTCTATACCGCTAGGGATAATGTGCCGCGCTTCCAGGGCTTTGTGTCTTCGGGTCCTGGCGTCTTTGTGTCGACAGTGTAATTGCCTGCGTCGCCCCTTTTCCTGAGCTTGGAAAACGAGAAAGCCGCGCCCTGGTGGAGGGCGCGGCTTGTCTGTTGCCTGGATCGATGATCGCTTACGCGATCGTCACTTCCCTGCCGGCTTGGGCGGAGGCGTAGACGGCATCGAGCATTTTCTGCACGTTCACGCCGTCCTCGGCCGGGCATTCGTTCTTGCGGCCGTCGCGGAAGACCTCGATCGCGTGGGTCATCTTGTACTCCCACATGTTCCAGTTGCCCAGGAAGGCGGGCTTGGCATTCATCATGTAGGTGCCCATGTCGAAGTACATATCGGAGGTCGACCAGATAGCGCCGCCCTTCTCGCCAAAGATCTGGATGTTGAAGACATCCTGCTCAAGGTGGGCCACGAAGCTGGACTCGATCGTCAGCATCGTGCCGGTATCGAAGCGGATCATGCCAACCGCCATGTCCTCGACGGTGTAGGTCTTGTAGTCCCAGTTGGGCCACTGGCTCTTCACCTTGCTCTTCTTGTTGCCGAAGTAGGTGAAGGTGTTGGCGGTGGCGGTGATCGGCCTGGGTCGGCCGATGATCGAGTAGGCGGTGTCGAGGATGTGCACGCCGATGTCGATCATGGGGCCGCCGCCCTGGAGTTCCTTCCTCCCGAACACGCCCCAGTTGGGGATGCCGCGGCGGCGCAGCGCCTGGGCACGCACGTAAAGGATCTTGCCGAACTTGCCAGACTCCACCTGCTCGCGGATGGCGAAGCTGCGCGGCTCAAAGCGATGCTGGAAGCCCATCACAAACTGCACCTTGTTCCGCTTGGCGGCGTCGGCCATCGCCTGCGCTTCCTTCGCGTTCATGGCCATCGGCTTCTCGCAGAAGACGTGCTTGCCCGCCTCAGCGGCAGCGATAGCCGCTGGCGCGTGCACACCATTGGGAGTGCAGACATCAATGGCATCGACGTCCTTGAACTCCTTGAGCATCTTCTTGAAATCGGTGTAGGTGTGCTGGATGCCATGCACATTCTTGAAGTGCTCATTGGCTTCCGGGCGAATGTCGCAGCCACACACCATCTCCACGCCGCCGAGCTTTTTATAGAGATTGGCGTGATGGTTGGCGATGCCACCCATGCCAATAAAACCAACGCGCAGAATCTTCGATGCCTTCTGCTTTCCGGCCCCGATGGCCTCGATCTTGGTATCCATACTGCGGACTCCTGCAGCCCCATGCTGAATGGTCGGCGCACTGCGGCGCGCCCACATCGACGCAAAACCGCCTCGCACGACGCTGAGAGAAAAATGGGTCGGGGGATTGTAATGCAGAGTCCGGCAAAGCAAAACAAAAAGTTAACAGCGCAAGGAAATGGCCTGCCTCAGCGGTCAACTGAAGCAGGCCATCTGCATCTATAGTTCGTCTTGCCCGAGGGAGAATGCACCTAGTCGCGCTTACTGATCGGCGCGATCGGGTCGGTGATCTGCGGCGAGTTGGTGCGATTGGGTACGCCACCGACAGGAGCGACATACTTCACAGCATTGGCGAGGACGCGCTGAATCTCGGGGTTATGATAGGTCGGGTAGCTCTCGTGGCCGGGCCGGAAGTAGAAGACCTTCCCGGCGCCGCGCTTCCACACGCAGCCGGAGCGGAACACCTCGCCACCTTCGAACCAGCTTATGAAGACCAACTCATCGGGAGTGGGGATGTCAAACTGCTCGCCATACATCTCCTCATGGGGCAGCTCGATGTAATCCTTCTCCATGCCGACGGTGATCGGATGCCCCGGGGAGACCACCCACAGGCGCTCGATCTCGCCGGCTTCGCGCCACTTGAGATGGCCACTGGTGCCCATCAGCAGCCGGAATGGCTTGGAATGGTGGCCGGAGTGAAGGACGATCAGGCCCATGCCCGCCAGCACGCGCTGGGCAACCTTGGCCGCGATCTCATCCTTCACCTCCTGGTGAGCCATATGCCCCCACCAGAAGAGGACATCGGTGTTGTTGAGGACCTCATCGGTCAGGCCATGCTCCGGCTCGTCAAGGGTGGCGGTGCGTACCGACACCTCGCTGCCCAGGAGCTTCTCGACAGCAGCCTTCAGGGTGTTCTGGATGCCATCAGGGTAGACCTTCTTAACGTATTCGCTGCTCTTCTCGTGGCGGAACTCATTCCAGACCGTAACACGGATAGGCATATGTGCATCTCCTTTGCTCTTGGATCTTTAGCTTACTCGGGTAACTGGCGCAAACAACTCCCGGACACTTTGCATTTCACGTTTGACGCAGGCGTTATTCACCGTCGGCGGCGTAGCGCAGCCCGATGCGCTGTCGCCAGGCGTCCATGGTCCGCATGTTGCCCAGCGAGTCGTCCCACGTCATCCCGGGAGGGTCCACCTGTGTCTTGCCCTCAAGGACCGCCTGCGCGAATCCCTCAATTGCATAAGTGAAAAGCGGCTTCTCGGCCTTCACGGTAAGCTGCTGGACGGGGACCGTTCGTTCCCGGCTCATGGTCAACGTGGTTTCGCCGCCCCAGTATGCCGGGTGATGGGCGTGGGGGATGTGGATACATCCCCTGGTGCCATAGATGCGGATGCCATTCTCGTAGCGAATCGTCACGCCGGTGGTCCACTGGGCGGCGATGTCATTCTCGAACTTCGCCACTGCCACCGTCCATTCATCCACGCCGGTTGAGCCGATGTGGCCATACGCCTGCACATCCAGGGGATCGGCGAACGGCCTGCCAAGGACGGCCCCTACCACCATCCGCGTGAACGACACCGGGTAGCATCCAACATCGAGGATGCCACCCCCGCCAAGGTCCTTGTTGAAGATACGCTTGTCCGGCTGGAATGGCGAGGGGAAGCCATATACGCCATGGATGACGCGAATCTCCCCGATCTCGCCCTGGCGGATAAGCTCCAGCACCTTCCGCGTCTGGGGATGGAAGCGGTACATGAACGCTTCCATCAGCATCACCCCTGCATTGCGGGCCGCCGACACCATCTCCTGCGTCTCGCGCTCGTTCATGGCAATCGGCTTCTCGCAGAGGATGTGCTTCTTTGCCTGGGCTGCCTTTATCACCCACTCATGGTGCATCGGGTGCGGCGGGCAAATATAGACGGCGTCCACGTCGGGATCGTCGAGCAACTGCTGATAGCTGCCGTAATATCGCGGCGCCTGGTGCTCGGCGGCGAACTTCTCTGCTGACTGCTCGCTGCGGGAGCCTACCGCGAACAACTCTCCATTACTGGCCTGTTTAAGGGCGCGGGCGAATGTCCGCGCAATACTACCGGTGGCAAGAATGCCCCACTTCAGTTTCCTCATGATGGGCTAATAGCGTAGCACGAAACGTTGGCAAGGGTAGATGGTGATCCTCGTCACACGCGATAGCTGGACGGATGCCCCGTTTGACAAGGCGCAGATGCGGCTAAAATCCTCAAACATGCCGCGACGCATCAAGACCAGCAGCATGAGGGTGTTTCTGTGCGTGTTTCCGTTGCTTGCCGGCGGACACATGCTGGCAGACGAGGTGCCGTCCAGCCAACCGGCCATCACTCAAGACGCACCAGATCCGCGGTCGGTAGTCGACCAGACGATCGCGAATGTCATCGCGGTGCTGGAGGATCAAACGCTCACGCTGCCGCAGCGAGCCAGCTCGCTGGACGCCATCCTGAAGCAGCAGATGGATTTCGCCACCCTGTCGCGGCTGATGCTGGGTAAGAAGTGGGATGAACTGCCGGGGCAGAGCCAGGCTGATTTCATCGAGGAGATGTCCAGGCACCTTATGGGCGTCTATCTGCCGATGACGCTGGCCTATTCCGGGCAGACGGTGCAGGTGGTGCAGGACATCCCCGAGGCCAACGGAGATCACACCGTCCACGTGGAGATAAGCAGCAATCACAAGTCGGCTCCCCGGCGGATCGCCATGCTCTCCTGCCGCATGCGACAGACAGATCGGGGCTGGAAGGCAATCGATATACAGGTGCAGGGAATGAGCGTGGCCGCCATCTTCGCGGCCCAGTTCAAGCCGGTGCTGGCGAAGGAAGGGATTGACGCGCTGCTGGAGCGGCTGCGCGAGAAAAACTCGCGCGATCCACGGCTGCATAACAGGGGCTAAGACGCGATGGGAGCCGAGGGCATGGGAAGATGGCACGGGACGATCGCAGCACTTCTGGTGGCAGCGTTGGCGCTTGTGGGCGGCTGCGCATCGGGCAACCCTGACCCTCTGGAAGGCGTGAATCGAAAGGTATATGGGTTCAACGAGTTTCTCGATCGCGCCATCGTCAAGGATGTGGCGATGACCTACGAGAAGCACACTCCCCAGCGGGTGCGCGACAGCGTCGGGAATTTCTTCAACAATCTCGCGTCTCTCAACACCATCGCCAACGACTACCTGCAGGGACACTTTGCCCAAGGCTGGCGGAATACCGAGCGAACCGCGATCAACACTACGGTCGGCGTACTGGGGCTGTTTGATCCTGCCGACGACCTTGGCCGGCCACGCACGCCCAACGACTTTGGCATCACGCTGGCGAAATGGGGTGTGGGCTCCGGGCCGTACCTGGTACTGCCGCTGCTTGGGGCATCGAGCGCCCGCGATCTGCCGGCGTTTGTCGTGGCGCGCGTGACCAACCCGATGTTCTGGCTTAACCCGCCATGGGAGGTGAGCCTCTCCATGGACGCGATCTCGATGATCGACAACCGGGCACGTCTGCAGCCCCAGGTGGAGTTCCGCGATCGCGCCGCGCTCGATCCCTACACCTTTACGCGGGATATCTACTTGCGCTCGCGTGCATTGCGGGCGGGCGAACCGATACCGGATCACGATATCTACGAGGAAGAGAATTACGATCCCGCAGCTCAGCCGACCAGCGCCCCCTCGGCCGCTGACTACATGAGATAGCCGATTCAGACCAGCGGATATCGCGCAACGACTGCGTACTGGGCGCCCCGCGATGAAAGAGTGCTGTGCATGAGTTGCACCTCGTCCATCGCAAACTCCGGCATGCGCGCCACCGCCGTGCAGGACTGCTCAACTCGCGGACTGTGCACTGGGCGCAGACCATCGCGAAAGCGCGCCAGCGTCGCATGCGGAACATATCCCCGCCCTTCAAGGGGAAAGCCCAATTCGTGGCAGGCGGATTCAATGGCGGCCTGCACCTCGATCAGCTTCCCGGTCTGTCCCTCGAAGCCGACGGCCAGCACGCGAGCATTGCCTCTCGGTGGGAAAAAGAGCAAACCGCTGGGGCGAATGACAATCTCGCCAACGGCCGGGATGACCTTGCCGATCCCTATCGCCAATTCGTTGACCTTCTCATCCGGTACTTCGCCGAGGAACTTGAGCGTGATGTGGAGATTGGCCGGCGCCGACCATGCGGCCCTTGCGGGGAGCCAATCCAGCCCGGCGCGCAGCGTCCCCAGGCGCGTCTGCACACTCCTCGGAAGCATGGCGGCGAAGAAGAGTCTCATGGTCCACAATCTATAGCTTCTCCAACGAAAGTTGAGCGGCTTGCCATCAGATTCATGCAATCCTACGCGATCCGGAAATACAGTCGCCCGGCGGGAAACTTGCGTTATCCCACCGGGCGGGCCGTATGGTTGGTCTGTCCCTGTTACCAGCTTGCGCGGTCGATGCCGAAGCGCATCCACCATTCCCCATCAAGTCGGCTCAGGAAGGCGTCACCAGCCTGGATGGCCGCCAGCAGCCGCGGATCGCGGGCATGCACCAGCACTCCCAGGCCGCGGCAGTGGAAGATGGCATGGGAGTTGGAGAGCACCGTATGAAATGCCGAATCGAACTGGCCGGTGATGGCAACCGCCCCCTGCTCGACGGCATCGTGGAACAGCGCGGCAAGGACGGCCGGCTCCTGCCCCCGCATCGCTCCCATCTGCAGGACGCGGGCATAGCCGCCGGGCCTGACGAAATAGATGAACCACCCGGCAGGCTGGCCTTCGTCATCTACCGCCATCACTTTGCGCATCACCCCAAAGCTGCGTGCCTGTGCGGCGGTCTCAAGCAACCAACGAAAGCTTTGCAGCGTATAGACCGGGTATACCTCCGACTGAGAGCTTACCTGCTGCACGAGAGGAAACATCTCCTCTGCGCTGGCGGCCCGTCGGATGAGCATGCGTTCATCCTTGCGGCGATCACTGGTGATAACCCTGTCCGCCGTCCAGTCGATAGCGCTGGCGACTGGCCGGAGAATCCGCCCGGCCAGCCGGGTACGGCGATGCTCATGCAGCCGCAGGGTCAGGTAGCGTACCGGGCGCAGCGGCCTGGCCCATTCAAAGCTCCACAGCCGCGACGCCTCGCCGCCGCAACGACGCCAGACCATCACTGACGAATCGTTCGCACCGTCGCTGTAGCACAGGTCCTGCGGGCCGCTTTGCACGGCGCGAATCAGGTCCAGCGCCGCGAACCCCTGCTTCCTGCGCGGATCGACCATGAGCTGAGTGGCTACCGCGCAGCGTATCGGCTGACCGTGAAAGCGCATCGGCCGGGCCATGCGCCCTATGAAGCCGATGATCTCGCCGCGTTGCTCCAGCACGAGCGGCGCGAGTTGCGGGTCATACCAGGGATGGTCCAGCAGCACATCGGTGAAGTAGCGGCGCAACGACTCCGGAGCGCTCGTCTCCTCGTGTCGGAAACAGAGCATCCAGAGTGCCGCCACCTGGTCCACGTCAGCGCGAGTGAATGGGCGAATCTCTCCGCTGTCACTCGATCTGGTGGATTTCGTCGACTGGCTCGACGAGGAGCGGGCGGGCGTGCTGATAAGCGGTCGTCCTTCGCTTGGCATTGATATTCCGGCAGACTCGCGTTAGCTGTGCAAGTGACACACCCACTGCCTGCGCGATCTTCTCGGGCTCTACCCCGTGATTCATCCCCCACAGGCACAGGTCCATCTTTTCGTAGGGCAACGTGAAGTAGAACTCCTCCTGCGACTGCGGCAGCGAATAGGTGTCGGTCGTCGGCGGCCGGCGGCGAATCTCCTCCGGCACCTGCAATGCCTCCGCCAGTTGATACACCTGCGACTTGTACAGGTGGGCGATGGGCTTGAGATCGGCCGCCCCATCGCCGTTCTTCACGAAGAATCCCTGGTCATACTCCAGCCGATTGGGAGTGCCGACCACCGCGTAGTTAAGGCGATCGGCGTGGTAATACTCCAGTTGCTTGCGCGTGCGCTGCTTCATGTTGGTGGCCGCCACGATCCCAAGGTACGGCTCAAGCGGCAGCCGCGCGGAGACCTGCTCTCCCGTGGGAGACTGCGCCACGATGCGAAACAGGTTGTACGCGCCAGACTGGTCCTCATGCAGGGCAATCTTGCACTTCCAGCCGTCGCCAAACTGCGGGATCACCTGGCGGATGTAGTAGTCGCGACGCGAGTAGCACCCCGCGCCCTTCAGGATCGGGGAGATGTCCTCCACGATCGCCTGCACGCCAAAGGCGTCGGCCACCATCTTGCCCAGGCGCAGACTCTCCGGGTCGGAATCGGCCTCGGGCATCAGCAGCGCCACTACGCGGTCCGGCCCGAGCGCATGCGCGCATAGAGCCAGGCATACGCTGGAATCGATGCCGCCGGATACCCCCAGCACTGCTCCCCGGCGGCGAAGCTTGCGCAACACCTGTTCCCGGATCGCCTCAGATATTCGCTGCACCTCGGCGTGCGCATCTATCCTCAGCACCCCCGGGGCAAATTCAGCTACCTGTGTGGACATTCGCACATTCCCCCCTGCTCCAATCCTTCACTGCACGGATGCTTCCCTGAGCGCCTCGGCCTGCAACTCGCTGCGGCGAATCTTGCCGCTGGAGGTTTTGGGCAGTTCCGGGCGGAACTCGACCAGTTTCGGCACCATGAAGTCTTCCAGGTGCTGCGCGCAGTGACGGATGATCTGCTGCTCACTGAGCTCTACACCCTCGGCCGGCACGATCATCGCCTTTATCGCCATCCCCAGTACCGGGTCAGGCACTCCGATGACGGCCGCCTCCTTCACGCCATTCAGCATGTATAAAGTGTTCTCCACTTCCTTGGGCGAAACCTTTTCGCCTCTCGTCTTGATGATGTCATCCTTTCGCCCGACGAAATAGAGGTATCCCTCTTCATCCGTAGTAAACAGGTCGCCCGTGTACAGCACCTTTTCCCATGGGTACCGACCGGGCTTCAGGCATTTGGCGGTTGCCTCCGGGTTTTCCCAGTACCCCTGCATGACGTGGCCGCCACGGATAACCAGTTCCCCAACTTCGCCGGGCTTGCAGCGCTGTCCCTCATCATTGATCACCCACGCCTCGGTGTTGGGAATTGCCTTGCCCACCGAGCCGATCTTGCGCTCCAGGTCCTCGGGCTCGAGATAGGTGCATCGCTTGCACTCAGTAAGCCCGTACATGGAGAAGATCAGCGTGCTGGGGAACAGTTCCTGCAGTCGGCGGATGTGGGCCGGCGGCAGCGCGGCAGCGGTATTCGTGATGTAACGGAGCGTCGGAAACATTCCCGGCTTGAGGCTGGGCATTTGCAGCAAAATGGCGGCGATGGTCGGCACCAGAGGAAGTCCCGTCACTTTCTCATCGTTTATTTTCTTCAGTATCAACTGCGGGAAGGCAAATGACTTCTCCAGTACCAGCGTCATCCCCAGCTTGAAGGCCATCAGCACCTGGTAGAGTCCATAGTCGAAGGAGATCGGCAACACATTGAGGATGATGTCATCGGGCGTGTTGCGCAGGTAGGTGGTGATGGAGGTCGAGGCGTGATCGATGTTCTGGTGCGTCATCATCACGCCCTTGGGAAAGCCGGTCGATCCCGAGGTGTAGATGAGCATGGCCAGGTCTATGTCTATGCCCGGCTCCTCCGGTCGGATGGCCAGCACTTGCTCCATCGCCTGCTGCATCGAGATTGCCCCGGGCACAAGCCCCGGCTCGCCATCGACCACTATGCAGCTTTTGACTGACGGAGACTGCTGCAATGCCTCGGCGACGATCGGCATCAGCCTTGACTGGGTGACGATCGCCTCAGCGCGGCAGTTGCTGAGGATAAAGGCGAGCTTGTCC
>JAKORQ010000445.1 GCA_029777755.1 Planctomycetota bacterium | reverse complement strand
CGGTTGATCGCGGTCGCCATCAGGTCCGGGAACAGATCCGGCGTGCATGCAAAGGCAGGCACATCCATGGCTGCCAGCGCCGCGGCGATCTCATGGTCATAGGAGGGTGTGCCGTCGTCGCTGAGGGCAAGCAGGGTGATGAACTGCACTCCTGAGGCCTTGAGTGAGGCGGCGCGCTTCAGAAGTTCCTCTCGAATGCCGCCTTCATACAGGTCGCTGATCAGGACCAATATCGTGTCCGCGGGGCGGGCAACCTGGGACTGGCAATATGCCAGGGCACGGTTGATATCCGTCCCGCCGCCAAGTTGAGCCGCAGACAGCAGTTCCACCGGGTCGTCCAGGACATCGGTCATGTCGACAACCGACGTATCAAACAGGACGATCCGCGTGCTGACCGAGGGCAACGACGCCATGACCGCGCCAAAGATGGCGGAATAGACCACGCTGGTGAGCATCGATCCTGACTGGTCGACGCAGAGGATCACGTCGCGCAGAGAGGAACGCTTGCGGCCAAAGCCGATGCGCTTCTCGGGGATGATCGTCTTGTATTGCGGCTGATAGTGGTGGAGGTTGGCAAGGATCGTCCGCGGCCAGTCGATTTCATTGTGGCGCGGCCGACGGTTGCGCGCCGCCCGATTGAGGGCGCCTTTGATTGCCTGGCGCATGGGCTGATCCAGCTTGCGCTGTAGCGCAGTTGCTCCAGTCCGCTGGTAACGTTCTCCTGGCGTTTGGCGATTCGCTTTGTTTGCGCCTCGGGATCGGGGGGCTTTTGTTTGGTCGCCGCCTTCGCCTGCTTCTTCTGCCGCCGCTTGGCACGGGACTCAAGCCACTCCTTAACCCATCCGGGCGGATCGGTATCGGCCAGGGCCGATGCATCCTGCGCAAAGAGAAGAAAGAGCCCCAGGCCATGTTTGCATGGGAACTTGCGGCTGGGACAGGAGCATTTGAACGCCGGCTCGGAAAGATCAATCTGCGTCTGGTACGGTTTTGAGCCGGAACCCTGGCACTCACCCCAGATGGCAGAATCACTGCGCCCGAGATTCTGCCATCGTCCGGGGGACGCCAACTCGCGTCCAGACTTCGCACTGGAAGCATCAGGTGCGAGGGCAAGAATACGCTCGGTAGTCCAGGCCTTTTCCATGGGATATCGGGCATGAAGATAGCAAACTCCCTTTAGCAGATGCAACTCCGCTGCGCGCTAATCTGCAAGTATTGCCTTTAGTGAAAGTCGCGGCTGCGGGCCTCGAGGTCAGAGAGCATGTGGCTCAGGTCAATCAACCGTTTTGCCATGATGTGTATGACATCGCCGTTACGCTCGATGTAACCATCCACCTGAATGAAACGCGCATGGCGCGCAGCAGACCGGTAATGCTCGTACACATCCGGCTTGATGATTATGTTGGCGGTTCCTGTTTCATCCTCGATCGTCTCAAAGACGACGCCGGACGCCGTGCCCGGCCGCTGACGAATCAGAACCAGCCCGGCGACCTTCACCCAGCGATCCTGTGGCAACTCCAACAGCTTGGCGGCGGCCGTTATGTTCATCTCATCCAGTTGGTCGCGCACCAGCGAAACGGGATGGCGCTTCAGCGACAGCCCCGTGGTGGCATAGTCGGTCATGACTTCCTGGCCGATCGGCATGGGTGGCAGCGTCGCTTCAGCATCGTTATCGTGGTGATAGAGATTATCAAAAAGAGGATAGCTCTCATCAGATAGCGACATCACCTGCCAGAGGGCGTCCCGCCTCGTCATTCCCAGCGACTTGAATGCATCAGCCTCGGCCAGTTTCTTCATGTGTTTGCGAGAGATACCCGATTCGTTGTGCACCTGCTGGATGGAGGTGAATCTTCCAACACGCTGGCGAGCCTCGCTGATTGCGTTCGCGGCCACTTGCGGCATCCCTTTGACCATGCGATAGCCCAGTCGCAGGGCATGCTGATCCTCGTGCAGCTCTATGGTGCAATTCCAGTCGCTGTAGTTCACATCGACCGGCAATACGGTGACACCGTGGTTTCGCGCATCGCGCACGATTTGGGCTGGGGCATAGAACCCCATCGGCTGAGAGTTTATCAGTGCACAGGCGAACTCGGCCGGGTAATAGTGCTTGATCCACGCCGAGGCGTACACCAGCAGTGCAAATGATGCCGCGTGGCTCTCAGGAAAGCCGTACTCGCCAAACCCGCGAATCTGCATGAAGCAGTACTCTGCGAAGTCACGCGTATAGCCCTTGGCCAGCATTCCATCGACAAACCTCTGGTAGAAACGTTCGATAGCGCCATGTCGTCGCCAGGCGGCCATCGCCCTGCGCAACCGGTCGGCTTCATCTGGCGTAAAGCCAGCGCCAACGATGGCGATCTTCATCGCCTGTTCCTGGAAAAGCGGCACACCCAGCGTCTTGCCCAGTACCTCCCGCAGCGCCTCGCTGGGATAGCTGACTGATTCCTCTCCCGTGCGCCGCCGCAGGTATGGGTGAACCATGTTCCCCTGTATCGGTCCCGGGCGAACGATCGCCACTTCAATAACAAGGTCGTAGAAGGAACGTGGCCGAAGCCGCGGCAGCATAGACATCTGCGCCCGCGACTCGATCTGGAAGACGCCGATAGTGTCGGCCCTGCAGATCATGTCGTAGACAGCAGGATCCTCGGGGGGAATGTTCCAGAGCTCGAGGCGAGGGAGCAGAGGGGAACAAAGGCACGACGGCACGGAGGCACGAAGGCACGAAGGTGAAGAGTGTCCTGGTTCTCCTCTGCTTTGATGCTGCGGATCAGTCCCTGCAGGACTCGGTCTTCCTCTTCGATCTGTGCATTCAGTTCCTGGCTGGGGGCAAGCATCTCCAACTGAACGGCCAGTTCGGCTTGTGTCCATGCCTCCAGGAGAGATCCCCTGGGTCGCTTGAGGAAGCGAAGGCAATCCCCCGTGCTCTCTCTGCCGTATCCTTCCGCGATGTTCGATGGTATCGATATTGCCGCTCGCCGGATCTGCAGCATCAGGCCAAATCGCTCCTCCGGGGGCATGTCTTGAGACCAGCGGTAGACCACCTTTGCCAGCTTCATCCCCAACTGCCAGTCTACCAGTTCCTTGTGTGTCCCTATCCTCGCCAAAACCGTCTCCCTCGCTGGTCCCATGTCTTGGCCCTGCAACTATGTCATCGCAACGGCCGCGGCAAATACTGTCTTCATTTTCCTCGACATCAACGCGATTCGCTTCCTCCTTCGTGCCTTCGTGCCTCCGTGCCGTCGTGCCTTTTTGTTTCAGTGCTTTCGTGCCCCTCTGAGTCCTCCTTTCATTTATCATCCTCAATCCCTTCGACAGGCACGTAAGCATCCCCAACCCCAGGCAATCCACCTTCAATATTCCCAGCACGTCGATGTCGTTCTTGTCCCACTCGATCACGGTGCGATCGGGCATCGACGCGTTTTCTATCGGCACCATTTCACACAGCGGTGTGCGCGTCATCACCATGCCGCCGACGTGCTGGCTCAGGTGACGGGGGAAGCCCAATATCTGCGCGGTGATGTCGACGACCCGGCGGATGGATGGGTTTGTCGGGTCAAGGCCGATCTCGTGAAGCTGATCGTCGGATATTGTGCCAGTACTCCAGCCTTCCAGGTGGCGGGCCATCTGGTCGACCATGTCGAGTGAGAGCCCCAGTGCTTTGCCGACATCGCGAGTGGCTGACCTCCCGCGATAGGTGATTACCTCGGCGGTCATCCCCGCATGTTCCCGCCCATACTTGCTGTAGATGTACTGCAGCACCTCTTCGCGGCGTTCGTGTTCGAAGTCCACGTCGATGTCCGGCGGCTCGCCGCGGGCGGCCGATATGAAACGCTCGAAGAGCACATCGATGCGTTCCGGATCCACGTTGGTGATCCCCAGGCAGAAGCAGACACACGAGTTGGCCGCCGATCCGCGGCCCTGGCAGAGTATCCCACGCGACTTGGCAAATCGCACCACGTCGTAAACCGTGAGGAAATAGGCCTCGTAATGCAGATCTTCGATCAGCTTGAGCTCGCGATCCAGCAGCGCTCGAATCTTCGCCGGCACCCTGGCCTGCAACGCCTCCATCTCACCGGGAGACAGGAGACGATCGCAGCAGGGCATCGCCGCCCCCATAACATTCTCCGCGGTGTAACGCTCGATCGCGCCAAGATAGGCGAGCTGGCGCAGGTCCTGGATCGGCGTAACCCCTTCCGGCGCCAGCTCAACCGGATACTCGTAGCGCAACTCTTCCAGTGAGAATGTACAGCGCTCCGCGATCTCCAATCCCCGGCCAATCGCGCGCGGTATGTCGACAAACAGCCGCTTCATCACATCCGGCGGTTTCAGATAGCGCTCGCCATTGGGAAACAGGCGATACCCAGCCTGCTGGATCGGTACGCCGTGACGGATGCAGGTGAGAACATCCTGCAACTGCCGCCGGGACGGGTCGTGATAGTACACCGCATTGGTAGCCAGCAGGGGGATGCCAAACGACTTTCCCAACTCAACAGCAGCGCCAATCTGCTGCGGATCGTTGTCGCCATAGAGTCGGCAGATGGCTAGCGAAAGACGATCGCCAAGAAGATCGCGCAGTTCGCCGATCCGTTTGCGCGTGTGCTGGCAGTGCGGCTGATTCATCTCGATTGCAGGGTGGCGGAAGGGATGCTCGTGGCGATTGGCAATGGCCGCGAGAAGTCCTTCGCTGTGGGCTATGAAGTCATCGAGATTCAGCAGGCAGAATCCCTTCTCCGCCCGCCGCTTGCCGAGTGTCAGCAGGCGGCAGAGCCTTCCATAGCTGGCACGATCGGTCGTCCACACCAGCAGGTCAGGAAAGTCGTTGAAGGTAAGTCGCGATCCAATGATCAGCCTGGGCGCGATCCCCTGGGAGTTAGCTTCCTTCCAGGCCTCGTATCCTCGCACCACGCCGGCCAGCGTTGTGAAATCGGTGATGGCGATGGCGCGATATCCCAGCTCAACTGCGCGATACACCAGTTCATCCGGATGCGACGCCCCGCGCAGAAAGGAGAAGTTGGTGGTCACCTCCAGCTCCGCGTAGTCTCCCCGTCCTGCTCCGCGAGGAACGGAAGAACGCCTGTGAAGCTTGGGAGCAACAAGGTCCGGCATGTCATTTCCCCCGCGAAAGGACTCTATTCAAACTCCCCGTGGACATACCACTTGCCGGTCTCCTGCACGCGAAACAGCCAGTAGCGTGAGCCATCCTCGACGGACACATCAAAGTAGTCGCGTGTCTTCTGGTGTCCTTCCCACCATTGCCCTGCAATGCGTTCCGGGCCGGCCGCATGCGTCACCCGGTGCAACGCGCCGCTGAAGCTGAAGGAAAGCGGAATACCGTCAGCATCATGCGAAGGCGCAACCATCACCTTCACCTCCCTGGGCGGTGAATGCAGGTGCAGGGGACGATTCGCCAACGTCGTTGTTCCGTCAGCATCAGGCGTCTTTTCCATGGCCGCGGGCATCAGCCGATACGCCTTCTCCGGAAGGTATGACTGCTCGAGCTGCGCCTGTTGGATTGCGCTTTCTCCCAGCCGCGTTCGGATCAGGTCCAGCGTGTTATGCCAGGCATGCTGCTGCTTTACCTTGTCGGATTCTCCTACCGCGAGCTGTTGATGCGGTAGTGGTTGGGATTTTGTCACTGTAAGTGACATGGCGGTGAAGCCGGCATCGAAGTTGAACGAGAAGCGTGATGTCTTTCGCCCCCGCCTGGCATGCTTTGCCTGCTGGTCGATCAGCATCTGGTCGTAGGCGCAGCGGTACAAAGTCAGCAGCGACCTGTTATCGCGCGAAGGCTTTGACATTGAGAGCGTGAACTCATTCTGCCGTTTGGGAGCATCATTCTGCACTTCCGCCTGCTCAAACCTCACTATCAGCTCACGAATGCCCTGGCCCTTGCGCTCCAGTTGCAGCAGCAGTTTCACCAGCAATTGCTGGAATACCTGCTCCAGCGCCTGTGTGTCAGAAACAGAGCCATCGAAATCGAAGCGTTCCTCCAGCTTTGTCGACCATGTCAGCGGCACCAGCGGTTCTGGAATCTGCCCGGTAAGCTGGTCCAGCCTCATCACCAGTGCCTCGCCAAAACGAGAGGGCAGGCTTTTACGCGGCATGGACATCAGCTCACCAATCGTCTCCAGCCCGAGGTGATGCAGCGACTGAAGCATTTCCTCCCCGATTCGCAAGCCGGCCAGCGGTGCTGCCTTTACCGCATCCGGAGATCGAGGAATCAACGTGCGAACGCCGATGGTGTTCTTCTGCGTTTCGTCAGGAGGCATGCAGGTCAGCGCAAATGCCGCGCCCGGGGTTGGTCCCACGGCCAGCGTGGCGGGTATGCGCAACTGATGCAGCGTCTCGGCGATCTTGCGCACCATCGGTCTAAGCCCGCCATACAGGTGCTCGCAACCTGCCAGATCGAGGTAGATCGTGTGCCTGGAGTCTCCCGGCCGCCTTGCGGAATCTTCCCCCGGAGATTCGATGATGTCGCTGGTCTCGATCGCCACCGTGGGAGTGAAGCGAACCATGTATCGCGCCAGCGCCTCCAGGGCCTTCAGGTCCAGGTCCGGGCGCCAGTTCTCATGCTCCACATTCGCGCACAGCGCCCGCGCCTGCGCCAGTGTCATGCCAGGCGATATGCCTTCAGAAGCGGCGAGTGAATTGCACGCCACCACCAACTGCCGATTGGCGACAGTCTGCAGGAGTATCAGCGGCAGGCGATTGCCAGTGCGCT
>JAKORQ010000444.1 GCA_029777755.1 Planctomycetota bacterium | reverse complement strand
GCTGCTGCTGGTGCTCAAGGAAGCGTTCGTCGGCTTCGTCATCGGCTACCTCGCGGCGATTCCGTTCTGGATCTTCGAGGCCGTCGGCTTCCTGGTGGATAACCAGCGCGGCGCCAGCATCGCGTCCACACTCAACCCGCTGACGGGCAACGACTCCTCGCCGCTGGGCATCCTGTTCAACCAGGCCTTCATCGTCTTCTTCCTGATCACGGGCGGCTTCACCCTGCTGCTGGGCGTGCTGTACGACAGCTTCGGCCTGTGGAGTGTGACCCAGTGGACGCCCACGCTGCGACCTGAGTCCGTGCCGCTGCTGCTGGAGCAGTTGGACCGGCTGGTCCGCATGGCCCTGCTGCTGGCGGCACCAGCGCTGGTCGCGATGTTCCTGTCCGAAATCGGCCTGGCCTTGGTCAGCCGCTTCGCTCCACAGCTGCAGGTGTTCTTCATGGCCATGCCCATCAAAAGCGCGCTGGCCATGCTGGTGCTGATGCTCTATGCCGCGTCGCTGTTCGAGTACGGCGCGGACCAGGTGGAATCCTTAGGCCGCATCCTGCCGTTCCTGCGCGACCACTGGGACGCCCCTCATGGAGCCGGGCCATGAGCGAAAAGACCGAACAGCCGACCTCGAAGCGCCTGCGTGATTCGCGGAAAAAGGGCGACGTCGCCTACAGCAAGGACTTCACCCAGACCTTCCTGATCCTGGCCATCTTCGGCTACCTGCTGGCCAGCGCCGGCCACATTGTGGAGACACTGGGCCAGATGATTCTGCTGCCCGGCACGCTGCTGCGGCTGGGCTTCAACGAGGCGGCGAACACATTGGTCCAGGAGCTGCTCAAGGAGGCCGCGTGGATCGTGCTGCCCTTCATCGGCATCGTGCTGGGCGCGGGGATCTTCGCCGATGCCCTGCAGGTAGGAGTGTTGTTCGCCTTCGAGAAGCTCAAGCCCTCGGCCAAGAAGCTCAACGTACTGTCCAACTTCAAGAACATCTTCTCCAAGAAGAACCTCGTGGAGTTCCTGAAGTCGGCCATCAAGATCGCCTTCCTCTCCACGCTGCTGACGCTGCTGATCCGCGACGCGCTGCCGATCATGACGAGCATTCCGCAAGCGGGCCTGGCCGGATTGGGTCAGGTAGTGGCCGCGCTCATGAAGACCATGCTGATCCACATCGGCCTGGCCTATGGCGCCATCGCGCTGGCCGATTTCGCATGGCAACGCTATCAATATCGCAAAGGCCTGATGATGTCTAAGGACGAGGTCAAACAGGAATACAAGGAGATGGAGGGAGACCCCCACATCAAGCACCAGCGCAAGCATCTGCACCAGGAGATGATGCAGCATGGTGCAGTGCAGAGCGCACGCAACGCCACCGTGGTGGTTACCAATCCCACACACCTTGCCGTGGCGCTGCGCTACGACGCCGAAGAGACGCCGCTGCCCGTAGTGCTGGCCATGGGAGAAGGTGCGCTGGCCGAACGCATGATGAAGGCCGCTCGCGAGGCCGGCGTGCCGGTGATGCAGAACGTCCCCCTGGC
>JAKORQ010000443.1 GCA_029777755.1 Planctomycetota bacterium | reverse complement strand
TCTGCTGGTCGGTGAGCTTCTGAACCTCCGGCTCGATGGCGTTAACCTGCTCGACGATGCGGCGGTAGTGTTTGAGGAGACGTTCATTACGGCTGCCAAAGATGCGCGTGAGCATCCGGCCAATGTTGATATCCATGGATTTACTCGAATTCGATCAGAAAAGATTGTTGGCTTTGAAAACCGAAAACTGCGCGCAAGGGGCGCGCAAGGATGCTTCGTGACTCTAAGCCAACGCCGGCGGGGGAAGATAAAGCAGATGCTCGTGCTGCCGGAATGACCACTTGGGAGAACTGTCGGCCACATCGGGACGAGGGGCGGCGGCCACATCCGTCGGCCGTCTCGCCTGCCAATGCAGAGTTGCGGCAGGCTGATGCACTTTCCTGGCAAAGGCATGGCTCAAACGGTTGGCCATGCGCTCGGCCACATTGACAACCGCCTCGGCTCGTGCCGCATTTACACCCGCCTGCGCAAGGGCATCAGTGCCCATGGCCGCGAGCAAGGCGGCAATCATTATTACCTGCGAGATGGCACGATAGCGCGTCAATAGCAGAAGAGTATTCCCTTTCACGCTCGGACCGTCAAGCTAAGCTAGCTGCCTCGACGGTAAAAGAGCTGGTCCAGTGATTGTATACGCCTGACCCGCCGACCGGTGCGTCATGTGGATGACTTTGTGGGCGGTCCCAGGATGCCCCTGCTCCACAGAAGATCAGTTCAGCCGGAACTGCGGAAGACAAGCTGACTCAGCTAGTGTTTCACTGTGGGCGATTCGCAATCCGGGAGCGCGGGCCGCTCACCCGGCATGGAGTCGGAGTGCGGGCCATAAACCATGCGGACAGGTACTCCCGCGCTCCCAGATCGCGTCGTTTCACGTCGGTACTTCGTTGCGTCGTGGCCAGAGTGGATACCGCAGATTCGGCAGCCTGCGTCCCCACCCTTTCCTACTCGGCTGACAGCACCAGCAGGCCAAACAGCTCGGGTTGCTTCTGCGGGTGGATGCCACCAAAGAGGCCCAAGCCAGTGAGTGACTTCTGGTCGGCCGAGTTGCTGTCATTGACCGCGGCGGCCAGCCCGATCGGCGATCCGGCATCCGGGGCGCTCTCAGCACCCAGTTCCTTCCACGGGATGGCCACCTCGTAGATCGTCCGGCTACCGTCGCGCTTCACGTTCGCCTTCACGCCAGCTACCAGCCCCTGCGGCAGATGCGTGCTGTCATAGGTCACACTGCGGAACGTCTGTACGCCCGACTCGGTCAGAGCCACGTTCAGCTCTGTCGCCCGGCGGACGTTGGTATCAAGCACATTGGCCGTCGCCTCCTCGCGAATGAACGGGTCGAGGTTGAACGCCAATTGCAGGCAGTCGCCGCGCCAGGTGAGATCACCGGTCTCCTTCTGGACATGCGTCTGGTCGGTCACTTCCGCCAGCACGTACACGTTGCGCTCATCCCAGGCGTAACGCAGGTCGGCGCTGAAGCCTTCGCTGAAATGCTCCGGCGAGCGAATCACCATGGATTTCCCGGCCAGGCGCGTCGGGCGGACGGTACCCCATTCACCCGGTGCGCCATCGATCACCGCCGACATGCGAGCGGCCGGCAGGAAGTTGATGCGATCGCTATGTGTAAGCTGCGAGCCACTGTCCGCCGACAGCACCGTCTTCAACTCGCACATCTTCGACCCGGGAACATCCAGCCCCGGGAACTTGAGCACCATCCGGCGCGTTTCACCGGCGGCGAGCGAAACCTGCGCCTGCTGCGTCAGGTCCTTCCTATCGACATTGAGCGTAGCCGACAGGTTGCCACTGAAGCCCTCGCCCCGCTCGTCCTTAATCGTCACCGCCACGCCGGCCTCACCACCTTCAAACGTCGGCGCCACCGCCACGATCGTTACCGGCGAGTCTACGTGCAGACGACCGCCGGCCGCTGCCACCTGGATTTCGTCGCTCACCAGCATAACCTTAAGCGGCACCGAGGCGGTGTCCGCACTGGCGGGAAGCGCCAGGTCAAAGCTGTAGTCGATGCTTTCGCCCGCGGCCACGTTCACATTGCGCGTCTGCTGGGTGATGCCCTCACCCTCGAGAATGATTTGCCCGGAAACCGGCGAATTGCCCGCGCGCAGCTTGCCGGTTACCTTTGCGGTCGTGCCGGGATACATGCGAATCTCGGGAGTCTCGAGGCTGAGCATGCGGCGCTCGGCCGGCCCCCAGATGTGAGGGGATACTCCAACCACGTAGATCGGCTCGGGGCCGAGTTCCACCGTGAGGCTGCCCATGGGGCACTGGACCTCGGTGGCATTTCCCATCCAGTCGTATACCTTCACGCTACGCACACCGGCTGGCATGGAGACCTGTCGCTTCTCCCCACCCCAGTCCCACAGCGCCAGCGTGATTTCGCCATCGCGCTCAAACGCATAGCCCCAGGAGGTGGAGCCGAGCCACTCGATAGCACCCAGCGAGTCGCTGCCATCCAAAAGCAGGCTCTGCGCGGCATAGGCAGGCACGATCGGCCGGGGCGCCACTCTGGCCGGGCCCCACGGCACACCATCCATCAGGTTGTAGTAGTAGCCGTATCCCTTCTCCCCGCTGAGGTGGTAGTCAACAATGTAGAAGGCGAAGTTGAAACGCCAGCCTTCGCCCAGCATGATCAGGTTCTGCCGGAGCGAGCCGCGCGCCTGCGTAAGTTCCTTCTCGACCAGTTCCTCGGTGCTGTAACCCTGCTCAGTACCGATCATGGGCATGTTCTTTTTGCCCGAGAAATCATCCAGCGCCTGGCGCATGCGACGAAGCTCGCGCCAAAGCCCGGCCTTCTCTGCATCGATCGGGTAATAGGGATGGGCCGAGTACATGTCCAGGTACTTGCCCAAGCCTAGCTGAAACTGCTTTATCTGCACATCGATCTCATGGCCGCGCACACCATTTGTCGGGCCGGCCACCACTGCCTTGGGATCTGCCTCATGGATGATCGGGTAGGCGATCTCATAGATGCGGATCAGGTCCTCGTTGGTTCCCTTGAATCCCCAGGGATAGACCGGCTCCCAGGTGAGCTGGTAGATGCGCTCTTCACGATCGGGATTTCTCTTCGCGTACTCCTGCACTGCCAGCCGGCAGTACTCGGCCCAGGCCTTCTCTCCCTCCTCGGTGAGAACACCAGTCATGTAAGGAGCGGTCCCGGGAACGGCCGCCCACTTGGGCACCGCCATCAAAGTGGGAAGCGTGTATGACCTCAACTCACCCTTCGGCACGGGCTTGGCGAACTTGCCGGCGGCGATTGCCTCAGCCATCTCGCCCGGCCGATCCGGCTCGTTCTTTCGCCATTCAAAAGTACCATCCAGGATCCAGCGCGCACCCAGGTATGACAGCACCTCATCACGCCACGGGCCAAACCCACCCTGCATCCCGAAGCGGCTCTTCTTCTCTCCATAGTCCTTGCGCAACGCAGGATCGGGCACCACGGCATACGTGATGAACCCGGCTTTACGCGTGCCCGATGACTTCAGCTGCGTTCCATCGGAGAGCTTTGCCCGCACGCGATAGAACCCGAGCCTGTCGGCCGGTCCCTTTACGCGAACCTCGGCCAAGCCACCTTCGCGAGCAATCGCGAGCTCCTTGTTCTCGATGACCCTGTCATGCTCATCAACGATCTCCAGCAGCAGCTTCGTTGAATCATCGCTGATCCCGCTGATGGTGAAGATCAGTTCCACTTCCTCGCCAAGGATGAATGTGCTCAGGTTGGGCTTGGAGGTTTCGCCTGTGAGGGTCGGGCCGGCGCCTTTCACGCCAGCCGCACGCAGATCCTTGTCGGTCGCAACCTTCAGGGAAAGCGCGTCGATCCCGAGCGTGCCCTGGCCGACCTTGTCGTGATAGAAGAAGATGGTCATCTTTCCGGCATCGCCAACCTGATCAGCCGGCAGCGGGATGGTGTATTGCTTCCATTCCGAAGTCCCGGCAACACGGGCGAGGTCCGGCTTGCCGGAGCTGGAGCCGTACCACCCCTTGCCGTCGATCCCCAGGCGCACGTAGGCGGCGCTATCGGGAATGTCAGTGGGCTTGAGCCAGAAGCTGAGGATGTAGTTCTGCCTTGGCGTGGGGAGCTTGATTTCCTTCGAGATCCATCGGCCGCCGCTTTCACCGGGCAGGCCCATCTTGAAGGATGCCTCGCCGCGGACACGGTCCTGCCGATCGATAACTCCCGGCAGCGGTCTGCCGTTCCACTGCTGCCACATCCAGCCCTTCTCGCCGTTCTCGAAGCCGCCGTTCTCGACAAGATTGTCGGTGTTGTCCTCCGGCTCGACCGCACCGGCCGGGGCGCCGCCCGCAGGCGCGGCCGGGGAGGCTTCCTCGGCATCAGTCACGGATATGTCATCCAGCCAGAGCGAGCCTTCCCCGATCTTGTCGTGATAGAAGAACAGGGTGATCTTGCCAGCCCCGCCCAGGTTGCTGGAGCGGACAGTGGTCTCATACTTGCGCCAGGGGAAAGTGCCCCCTTCGCTCATGATGTCGACCTTGCCGCTGGATGAGCCAAGGAACCCCTTGCCGTCGATGGCAACGCGCATGCGCGCGGCGTTGGCAGGCAGGTTCTCCCCCTTGGCGACAAAGCTCACGACGTAGTCTTTCGAGGGATCGGCGATCTTCACCTCGCGGGCGATCCATCGTCCACCGGTAGCGCCGGGCAGCCCCATGCGGAAGGAGTGCTCCCCTTCCACAATCTGCTCCTTGTCCAACGCTCCTGGCACAGGCTTGTTGTCCCACTGCTGGTACATCCAGCCGGAAAGGTCGCTTTCAAATCCGCCGTTGCCCACCAGGTTCTGACCCCAGGCGACCGGGGTCACCAGGCAGCCAAGGGCAAGCGCAATGGACATCGACACTCGCGACGCTTGCCGCGACGCACGCTGGAGAAGTCTTGATATTTCCATGGATCTCAGGCTCTTATTTCATTTCGACTACGTACAGTTTCTTGG
>JAKORQ010000442.1 GCA_029777755.1 Planctomycetota bacterium | reverse complement strand
GCGGGTTGAAGGCATCGTCCGCATCCAGATCGTATCGGGTCTGGTGTCGGCCGAGTTCGATGAGGCGATCGCGAGTTTTCACCGCCGCAACCCCGCCATTCATATCGAAATCCGCGTTTCTCCATGGCGCGAAGTGCTGGATGCGGTGGAGCAGGGGGAGGTGGAGGTCGGCGTCGGCTATGATGGCAGCGTTCGCGGCGGCCTGATGTATGAGCCATTGGTGGTGGAGCGCCAGCAGCTCTATTGTTCGCGCACCAATCCTTACTTCGGATATCGCGTCAGCCGGCTGGGAGAGCTGAAAGATCAGGCTTTCGTGCTGACCGGCGACGACGAGCTGGAGCTTATCACCCACCTGCGCAGGCGGTATCGGCTGGGCACCAATGTCAGCGGGTTGGCGGAAGACATCAACGAGGCGCGGCGGCTTATCGTGCAGGGGGTTGGTATCGGCTTTTTGCCGGTTCTCGCCGCTGAACAGGAAGTGGCGAAGGGCACGCTATGGCCCATGCTCCACGCCGATTTCGAACCTGCCTACGACATATTCCTTCTCGCCCGTGCCGAGTCCGCACGCGACACCGCCACGCAACTGTTCTGGGATGAAGTGCTGCGCCGCATCCGCGTTCAGCGTCACCCATAGTATCTATCTATGTCTTTCATCAAAAAATAGCGTCTTCCCTTATGATGCAGTGCAGCACAGTGTGAAATCACTGGCAGGAGCTGTGGTATGCATCACAATTCGGAGGGTCTTGAGCGCAACGGCGAACGCTTCGCCATCGCCCGTATCGGAGCAGGTCTGCTTCGGCTGATTCTCGATGGCGTTTCCGCCAGAGCACACGCCATCGCAGGCACGCATCCCTCCGCCCGCGATCATGCACTGATGCCTGCGGCCATGGTTATGGAAGGGCAGGACCGGTCATGAAGCAAAGGATATTCAACCTCATCCCGCCGGCGATGATTGCGATTGTCCTCGCGTTCTGGGCCTTTGGCCCCAAAGCGTTGCTCGAAAATCTCTGGACCCTGGCGATAACAAGTTCGCTCATCGTGATCGTCGTGCTCCTGCTGGAGCAGGTTCACGAACGGCATGCGGGCTGGCGCATGAACCGGCAGGAATTCTTCACCGATCTGTTTTACCTCGTCCTGCAATCGAGCGTGATCGTGTGGGTCACGCAAAAGGCGGCCGAGGAACCGCTTATGGCGATGAAGGAATCGCTGGGCATCACCACCCAATGGGTCTTGCAGATGCCCTGGCTGGCGCAGGTCGCGATGGTGATCGTCCTCATCGAATTCGGCCAGTACTGGATGCACCGGCTGATGCACAATTCGACGCCGTTCTGGCTGACCCACGCACCGCATCATCATGTCACCCAGCTCAACGCGGCCAAGGGTTCCGTGG
>JAKORQ010000441.1 GCA_029777755.1 Planctomycetota bacterium | reverse complement strand
CGTTGAGTTGGTGGAATTCCTGAAAAACAAGGGTGACCCTACTGATCCGGTCGAGGTTATCTCAAAGGCCATCGACTACTGGATGGACAATGCAAGCTGGAAGCCTGAGTTATTGGCGCTTAGTTCAGCGCGCGGCTATCAGTGGAAGACCCTCTTCCTACCTGAGGGCACTGAAATCAGGATGCAGTACAAGGGTGCCTACTCCTATGCCAAGGTCGATGGTGACGACATCATCTTTATGGGCAAGCCGATCTCGCCGGCCTCCATGGCCAATACGATAGCTGGTGGTAGCCGCAACGCCTGGCGCGACATCTGGATAAAAAGACCCGCAGATCGCGAGTGGCGTCTCGCCGACGATTGTCGAACGGAAACAGTGGAGGCGGATGTGGTTGGCAAGGAGCTTGGGGGGGCATAGCTATGGATCTGGATCGATTCGAGACCATCGTTCGCAATCCGTGCCGCACCCAGGCAGACATTGAAACGATGAGGCAGAACGCACTCGACAAAGGCGAGATCGAATGCGCCAAAATCGCATCCGAGGTGCTCTGCGCCAGATTCCCGAAGACATCCAAGCGCGGTGGAGGCGCCACGCCGACAACTGCGCGCTTTCTGGACGAGACACGCGAGTTTGGCTGCGGGAAGGATGCGTACATATGGCTCGCGGCGAGGCTCTTGGCACATCGCTCCGATGCACTTGATCGATACCTCGCCCTTCATCAACGATCCGATAGCCGGTCACAGGGTTGTCGATTCGCCAGAAGTCCGCTGGATTTGTTCCCGCCGGGCTCCGAGCGGCGAGGCGATTCAGCACACTACGCCAAACTCGGATTGGGATTGTTTGCAGACATAAACCTGAGCCATGACCACAAATTTAGGACGCTGATACAGCTCTCTTTTTGTGCTGGCCTCGAATTCGCCGAGCACTGGGATTTTCGAGTAACGGGAGCCACTGACAAACTGCGTGACCATCAGGAGGCTGTACTTTTTGCACGTAAACTGCTCGACGGGTTATCGAGGTTGTAAATGGGCAACGTCAGCGATAGCCGAAACACGGCTCTCAATCAACAGACGTTGATGAACGTCAGGCAGGACGCGCAGCAGCGTTCCGTGTGCAACGGATCAAATAACCACGCTGGCCAGTAATCCACCAGCTCGTCAACGTGACTGTCAATAGCGTGCTGCCCCCCTCCACCCCAATCTCCGCAGGTCAGACCTCACACCGCCCCGCTCCCTTCCACGATCTTCTCCACCACCTCATCCACCGTCAGCGGCGTGGTGTCGATGGCCAGCGGAGCCATGCGGCCGAGGTGTTCGCGGGCGGCGAGGGTGTTGCGGATGTTCTCCATCGCCTCGCGGTAGTGGCTGGGGGTGGCGATGCGGGCGTCGTGCTGTTCCATCACGCGGCGGAAGTGCACCTCGGGGTCGGCGCGCAGCCACACGGTGTAGAAGGCGCCCAGCAGCAGCTGGTAGGTCTGCGGCTCGACGACGATGCCGCCGCCGGTGGCGAGCACCACTTCGGGCTGGGAGACGGCCAGCTCCTCAAGGCAGCGCTTCTCGAGCCTGCGGTAACCGGCCTGGCCGTAGAGGGTGATGATCTCCTGCACGCTGAGGCCGGCTTCGCGCTCGATCTGCTCGTTGAGCTCGATGAAGGGGCGCCCGAGGCGGGCCGCCAGGGCCCTGCCGACGGTGCTCTTGCCAGCGCCGCGCAGGCCGATCAGCGCGATGCGCTTGTCCCGGGCCGGGGCCGCCGGCTGGAACTCGGAGAACAGCTTCTCGCGGATCTCGGTGAGCCGGTTGGCCGGCTGCTGGCGCAGGAATTCGACGATCAGCGCCAGATCGCCGGAGAGCTGCTCGCTCTCGGAGAACAGCTTGGCGAGGGGCTGGTTGAGGGCCCGCGCGACCTTGCCGAGCACCACCACCGAGACATTGCCCTGGGAGCTCTCGAGGCGCGCCAGGTGGGGCAGCGAGACGCCCGACTGCTCGGCCAGGTTCTTGCGCGTCATGCCGCGCTGGCTG
>JAKORQ010000440.1 GCA_029777755.1 Planctomycetota bacterium | reverse complement strand
CTGATGGGCATGTCCGGCATGGTTAACAATGAGCAGTACCTGGCACGCTATTTCGTTCCCCTGACTCAGATCATTTCCCAGCCAAACCCCTACAACGAGGGTACCGAACTGGAAGGTGTGCCGTGGAGGGAAACTTTCTTCGACGGCATGCGCGGCCAGTACAACACCCGCCTTCAGGAATACTTCGGTGTGCCGACGGCGGCGTTTATCATCCGCCTGTTCTACAACAAGGACATGTTCATTGAGGCCACCGGCAGCGATGCGCCGCCGAAGACCTTCAGTGAGCTGATCGAGGTCTGCGACGCCATCCGGCGGTTGTCGGAGAAGAAGGGGGAGCTGATCATCCCCATCGCCGGCAGCCAGTACAGCATCGGCATGTTCCAGGATCGCTACAACGCGGCGTTCACGGCGGGGCTTGAGCCGCTGCTGGACATGGACCTGGACGGTACGGTTTCGCAGCAGGAGATCTATAGCGGTTTCGTCCGTGGCGTGATCAACATGCACACGCCGCAGATCCGGGCGTTCCATGAGTGCATGCGTAAGCTGTGCGAGCAGTTAGGGCGCGGCTTTGCCGGCAAGGATCGTCCGACGGCGGCCTTCGAGTTTGCCCAGGGGCGGGCCGCGATGATCTGCACCGGGTCCTGGGATGCCGCCAGCCTGTTCCTCCAGGCGAAGGAAGCTGGGTTCGAGGTGGGGTTTTTCGATTTCCCGCTGCCGGCGAAGGGTGAACCGTTCGGTGACTACGTGGTGGGCAAGGCCACGGAAGCGTCATCTGCCAGCGCCGGCGCCTATGGCCTGTACAAGTTCAGCCGCAATTTCGACCAGGCACTGGATTTCCTGCAGTTCCTGACGAGCAAGCGGATCAACCAGATACATATGACAGGGGCGGAATGGATCCCGGTGGTGATCGGGACCGAGCCCACCGGCCGAATGGAGGCGTTCACGCCAGATCCCGTCGGTTTCACCGGGCGGGTGCACTTCTACTACGGCGGCGACGTGACCACGCGCTACAACGGCCTGTTCCGGACCTACCTGCAGGGTGAGCTCAGCTATGAGGATCTTGCCGACGCGATGGAGTCGGCGATGAGCAACCCTGCCTACGGTGGCGACCGGGCCTGGACGTTGGAATGGGACGACGCGGTAAAGCAGGTTCGCAACCAGGAACGAATGCTCGCAGCGCAGGTGGTGCGCCACATGATGCTCGGGGCCGATGACGCCCCCGAGAAGCACCGCCAGGTCCTGCTGCAGCAGCTTCGTACCAACAACGGTGAACTGCATCGGGCTCGCTTCCGCGAGGTCCGGGGATTTGAGCTTCCGCCAAAATAAAGCAGGTGTCGTACAAGAAGCAGGAATTCAATGACAACTGTTCAAACACAACCGGTCACGCCCCCTGTCGGTGATGAAAAGATGCCCGAGTCGCCGAGGAAGAATCGGGGATGGCTGGACCGTGGCAAGCTGTATCTGGCCCTTTACGCGCTGATCGCGCCGACGCTGATCGGCATGCTGCTGTTCAACTACTACCCCAAGTTTGAGGCGATCGTCATGAGCCTCTACGACTGGGACGGGCAGTCGACCAAGGACTTCGTCGGTTTCAAGAACTTCAGGGACCTGTTCACCGGGCGCGATCCCCTGTTCTGGCCGACCTTCCAGCTCGTGGGCATCCTGCTGGTGGCGAATGCGGTGAAGATGTGGCCGAGCATTTTCGCGGCCATCGTCCTGCATCGCCTCAAGAATGAGAAGTGGCAGTATTTCTATCGAGTTATGTTCGTGCTGCCCATGGTCATCCCGGGGCTGGTCTGGCTGCTGGTCTGGAAAAACTTCTTTGATCCCAACGTCGGTGTGCTCAACAAGCTGCTGAACGCTACCGGGCTGATGTATGTGCTGCATGGACTGGATCAGCTGATGCCCTGGGTCGCGTCGCAGCTGCAACCGGTGGTGGACGCTGTTGTGGCGCCAGTATTCGGCAACCTGTGGGCCATGCTGCTGTTTGGCGCAATGGTGGCCAGCATGTGTTTCGGCGCCCGTGGCCTGGTCAAGGCCTGGGTATGGTGGGCGATCCTGCTGCTCACCGGGATCTTCCTGTTCCCCGGTGCAAGATACCAGTGGCTGTCGGCCCAGCCGGAGAGCGCCCGGACGCTGCTGGCGATGATGCTGGTGGCCATTCCGTTCGCCATCGCCATAGGCGGTGCGCTGGTGGTGGAGAAGGTCGCCGGGGGGCGCGGGCTTACCGGAATCAAGTGGGTGGGCCTGGGGATCATCATCATCGCCTCGCTGCTGATCCTGCTGACGATGGTGTGGCGTGTTCCCACGAGCCAGTTTGAAGGTGGCTCGCCGGCCTGGCTGAGCAATGAGAAGCTGGTCATTCCCTCGCTGATCATCTGGGGCTTCCCCTGGATCGGCACGGTCGGTGTGCTGCTGTACCTGGCCGGCCTTCAGTCGATCTCGCAGGACGTGTACGAGGCGGCCGAGCTGGATGGCGTCACCACGCTGGGCAAGGTATTCAGGATCGAGCTTCCGCTGATCATGACCCAGGTTCGCATCAACCTGATCTTCATGACGATCGGCACCCTGACGGACTACGGCCTGATCCTGCTGCTGCTGGGCCCGGATGGCGGCCCGAACAACGTGGGCATGGTTCCGGGCCTGTACATGTACAAGAAGGCTTTCATCGAGGCGCGGTTCGGGTACGCGTGCGCCCTGGGCATGGTGATGTTCGCGCTGATCCTGCTGATCACCGTGATCTACCAGAAGTATGTGAAGGTCGATAAGTAACAAGCGTTCGCGGCAAGTGGCGCCAAGAGGTTCCTGATGGCAAAGGTCAGCAAGACTCGCGAAGGTATCAAGCACATCATCCTGTGCTTCATACTGGCATTTGCGTTTTTCCCGCTCTACCTGATGGTGGTGGTGAGCTTTAAGGACAACATCCAGTTCACCAGGAACCCCTGGTTCTTCGATCCCATCAGCCAGTGGCACTGGGAGAACTGGGTCGAGGGATGGAATACGGTCAGCAACTACATTGCCAACTCCATCGTCACCAGCGTAGGGGCGGTAGCGCTGAGCCTGACCATGGCTACCCTCGCCAGCTACGTGGTGGCGCGCTATCGCTTCCCCGGCAAGAACATCTTCTACTATGGCCTGATCGCCTCGATGTTCCTGCCCGGCTCGGCCGCAACCCTTGTGACGCTGTTCACATTGCTGGACTCCCTGCACCTGATCAACAGCCTCTGGGCGCTGGTGATCTGCGGGGCTGTCGGTGGCCAGGTGGTGGCGGTGTTCATTCTGCGGCAGTTCATCGAGGAGATTCCCAAGGAGCTGTTTGAGTCGGCCCAGATCGACGGGGCCGGGCACATCCAGCAGATCGTGCATATCGTGCTGCCGATGAGCGGCTCGGTGCTGGGCACGCTGGCGATCATGCAGTTCCTTGGCGTGTGGAACGAACTGATGCTGCCGCTGGTGACGATCCGCGACGACGCCATGCGAACCGTCCCGGTGGGCCTGATGATGCTCGACGGCGAGTATGTGAAGCGCTGGGGTCCGCTGATGGCTGGTTACGCCATTTCGTCGATCCCGCTGATCATCCTGTTCCTGTTCACGATGCGGTTCTTCGTGAAGGGCCTGGCGGCCGGCGCCGTGAAGGGTTGATGCCGCAGACCGCGCGGATCTGATCAGGATTACGCAAGAGCAATGGGATATGCGAGGGCTATTTGGTGGTCGAAGGACACCCTGCTGTTGCT
>JAKORQ010000439.1 GCA_029777755.1 Planctomycetota bacterium | reverse complement strand
TCGGCCTGCTGACCGAAGACCGCAAGCGCCAGGGGCTCTTCCTGCAGATGAGCGTACGCGAGAACATCACGATGTCGGTTCTCGAACGGCTGACGCGCAGCCTGATCACGAATCGCAGGAAAGAGGTGGATCTGGCCCAGCAGTACATTGACACTCTGGCGATCAAGGCCTCGAGCCAGGAGCAATTGGCGATCAATCTGTCGGGCGGCACGCAGCAAAAGGTGGTGCTCAGTAAGTGGTTGGCCACCTCTCCGCGGCTGCTCATCTTCGATGAACCAACACGCGGCATTGATGTGGGCGCCAAGGTCGAGATCTATCGCATGATCAACGACCTGGCCAGCCGCGGCGTCGCCATCCTGATGGTCAGCTCGGAGCTGCCGGAGATCCTGGGCATGAGCGACCGCATCATGGTCATGGCAGGCGGGCGCATCCGCGGCTTTCTCAGCCGCGACGAGGCGTCCGAGGAACGCATCATGGAACTGGCGACCGCTACCGATCGGAGTCTGATCGAACAGGTGCTGCCCGATCTGGTCGCCTGACGCTTGCCGGCCGGCAGCGCGCAGCTCTGCCCTTTCGCAGCAATCCAATGAGGTTGGAAGAGCGATGACGAACACAGCCGCTGAAGCCAAACAAACATCGTCAGGCATTGGAGGACTCATTCGCAGGGGTATTGCGAACACAGGGCCGCTCCTGATCCTGGTTGTGCTTGCCGTGGTCCTGTGGATTCTCTCACCACCATTTCGCTCGCCGACAAGCATGATGCTGCTGGCGCTGGAGGCATCGGCCATTGGCATCATCGCCGCCGGGCAGACCTTCGTCATCCTGACGGGCGGAATCGATCTGTCGGTCGAAGCCATGGTGTCGTTCGCCGGTGTAGCGGCGGCAATTCTGATCGCCGGCACGAGCATCGCGGGGGGGCAGATCGCCAACGGCATGCCCTCGGTAGTGGCGATTGTGATTGCCCTGGCGCTGGGTCTTGGCGTCGGCCTGTTTCAGGGCATGTTGATCACGCTGTTTCGCATGAAT
>JAKORQ010000005.1 GCA_029777755.1 Planctomycetota bacterium | reverse complement strand
CGGGCCTCACTTCACGTCGTCAGGTGGGGCATCCACCCCTCTGTGACTCCTCAGCTTCGGCCTCGAAAGCAAGCTTTCGGGCCTCACTTCACGTCGTCAGGTGGGGCATCCACCCCTCTGTGACTCCTCAGCTTCGGCCTCGAAAGCAAGCTTTCGGGCCTCACCTTACGTCGTCATCAACCCACTCGAGGGTCTTGGTGACGGCCTTCTTCCACATGCGCAGCTGGCGATCACGCTCAGCAGCATCCATGTCCGGAGTCCAGCGCTTAGCTTCGTTCCAGTTGTCAATGACATCCTGCTCGCCATCCCAGAAGCCGACGGCGATACCGGCGGCGTAGGCGGCACCGAGGGCGGTGGTCTCCGCAACCTCGGGCAGAATCACCGGGGTATCGAGGATATCGGCCTGGAACTGCATGAGCAGGTTGTTGGCGGTCATGCCGCCGTCGACGCGCAGCTCGGCAAGCTTGACTCCAGAATCAGCTTCCATGGCGTCCAGAACCTCGCGGGTCTGGAAAGCGGTGGCTTCTAGAGCGGCACGGGCAATGTGGGCCTTGGTGTTGTAACGGGTCATGCCAACGATGGCGCCGCGGGCATCACCGCGCCAGTGCGGAGCGAACAGGCCGGAGAAAGCGGGGACGAAGTAGACGCCGCCGTTGTCCTCAACGCTGGCGGCCAGTGCCTCCACATCCGGAGCAGTCGCGACGATCTCCAGGTTGTCGCGCAGCCACTGGATGAGCGAACCGGTCACGGCGATGGAACCTTCAAGCGCGTACTTGGTCGGCTGGTCGCCGATCTTGTAGCACACGGTGGTGATGAGGCCGTTCTCGGACATCTGCGGTTTCTCGCCCGTGTTCATGAGCATGAAGCAGCCGGTGCCGTAGGTGTTCTTTGCCATGCCGGGGGTAAAGCATGCCTGACCGAAGGTGGCAGCCTGCTGATCGCCCAGATCGCCCGCGATCGGGACATCGTAGAGAAGGCCGGCGGGGCGACCCACGCCATACACCTCAGAGGAGGACTTGATCTCCGGGAGCAGGG
>JAKORQ010000039.1 GCA_029777755.1 Planctomycetota bacterium | reverse complement strand
TGCCGCCGACGTGCAGGCCGTGCACGCGCTGTTGCAGGAACTTCAGCGCACCGTAGACCCCGAACTCATCGTTCGGAAAGGCATAGACGCCATGGCCCAGGCGCACGAGCCAGCCGTCATCGGCATAGTGGGCGGCGAGCTGTGGCGACACCCCGAACTGGCTCAGGGTGGCAAGGTCAAAGGGCGCTCCGCGAGGAAGCTCCGCCTGCAGCCGCCTGATTATCTGATGTCTTGAATTTCCATCCATGCTATAAAATTAGCACGAAATCCAATCCCTCTCTAAAGCCATCACAGGAATTCGCAGAGAAAGTAGCATTGGGCTTTATTTTCAATGCGTAGTCTAATCTTCCAGCGAGCCGATCCGGCTCCGCCAGCCGCAATTCGCCCTCATGATTGCTATCCATCCTGGAGGGCAAGCCCCAACCGACCGCGCCATGAGGTAAGGTCGCACTGAAGCCGAGGCATGTGAGCATGACCACCAACACGTACAACGGGCGCTGGAACCACCGGCTAGGCCGGGGGGCGGGCCGTGCTTGGCGTGGATACCTGCGCTGCGAGCAGCGTGCCGCCGGCTGGCTGATGACGCATGGGGTGCCTACAGGCGTGGCGACGATGGTGCTCTGGATCGTCAAGCTGGCCGTGCTTGGCATGCTCCTCTACGCAGCATCCTGGCTCGCCCTGCTCCTGACCTTTGCGGTGGTCGCCGCATGGCTCGCGCGGAATGCCGACGAGGACGACGAGTAGCAGCCGGAACTTAGGGACGGGCACTCGGGCGTCGGCCTGTACGACAAAGATGACTGGCGGATCGATATGGGCGATCCCGACGAGCCGTAGCCGTTGTAGCGGCGCGAGTGAATGCCTTTACTTGGCAGCGCCTTTCGCTGCCGTCATCGCAAGGCGAGAGCCACTACCCCCTGCCGATTTAGCATCGGACGTTCCGGTGATGAGGCCACCCAGGAAATTTCCGGCGCGAACCCCTGCCCATCCGAGTGCCATCACCCAGAACGTCGGCAACACGATGAACATCATCGCCATGACGAAGTTGAGCAACATGTCGCCAAAAGCGTTGTTCAAGCCGATCAGCGGATCGGAGTTCGTGTGCGGCCTGTCCGCACCAAACCCCCAGCCGTAGAGCGCATCCAGGATCGTGCTGTCGATCCAGCGTGCTAGCTGGAACCAGAAGTCCACGAAGAACAGTGCGAACTGGACGCAGCTCACCGTCACCACAGTCTTCAGGTCGTAGGTGCCGATCAGCAGCACCAGCGGGATGCAGATGACGAGCGCCATC
>JAKORQ010000438.1 GCA_029777755.1 Planctomycetota bacterium | reverse complement strand
GTTCTGAATGTGTCGGCCAACCCGGTTTCACTTACCCAACTCTGGATCGTCGAGGGCGCGGGCGCCTTAAGCGGTACATTTGCGGGCCTGCAGAATGGCGACGTTGTAACTTCAGTAGATGGCACGAATTACACCATCTACTACAACGCCGACCGCTCTACCGGCAGCCTGACCGGCGGCAACGACGTGGTTATCGTCGTGCCTGAGCCGATGAGCGTGGGCATGTTCGGGGCGGCAGTATCGCTTGGACTGCTCCGCCGACGCAGCCGAAGGTAAGGCCGATTCGATTTTGCCTGATGCCCGCGGGGATTCGTCTCCGCGGGCTTTTCTTTTGCATCGTCAGTGCTCATGTCAGGCAGGTAACAGGGATTTGTTGTCATATAAAAGTCGGTTTGGCGGGCATGGCCGCGTCAGGTAGTATCGCTGTGCTATGGGTTTTGCCAGCGGTGCTATTGCGTTCAGGCGTTTTGCGGTGATCGGTCCGAATCAGCCGGACATCCCCGATGAGAAACTCATCGAGAAGCTGCAGGAGCATGCCCTGCGCGTCGGTGACCTGGGTGTTCCCGAGCCGGTGGAGTATGGCTGGTGCGGCGGACGACATGTGCTGGATGCCAGCTTCTCCTTCGCCCACAACGTCTTTAACGACTGCCTCTTCTTCGCTTTGCGCATCGACACCAACAAGGTGCCCGGCGAGCTTAAGAAGGCCTATCAGCTGATGGAGGAAGAGGCGGCCGCCCGCGACAACCCCTCCGGATTCATCTCCAAGAAGCAGAAACGCGAAGCAAAGGACGCGGTGGAGCGCAAGATTGAGGATGAGCTGCGCTCCGGCCGATTCCGCAAGAGCAAGATGATCCCGGTGCTGTGGGACCTGCCCAACCAGATGGTCTACTGCCAGTGCGGCGCCAGCGACCAGGAAAAGCTGCTGGAGATATTCAACCGCACCTTCATGCTGGACTTGCAGCCGCTGTCGGCCGGCTCGGCGGCATTGCGAATGCTGGAAGCCCAGGGAAAGCGCCGCGATTACGAGGACCTCAAGCCGTCGCGCTTTGTGTATGGCCCGGGTGGCGAATCGCAGTGGCCTGAGTATCCCTGGGTGCTCAAGGGTCCTGAGCCCAAGGACTTCATTGGCAACGAGTTCCTGATGTGGCTGTGGCACGAGGCGGACGCGGGCTCGGGGGTAATCAGCACCGGCGATGGCGATGTGACGATCATGTTCGACAAGGCCCTCGACCTGGACTGTGCCTACGGCGAGACGGGCAAGGATTCCCTGCGTGGCGTGGGAGTCAGCCGCATGCCCGAGGCGATACAGGCCGTTCGCTCCGGCAAGGTTCCGCGCAAGGCGGGGTTGATCATGGACGCCCACGGGTCGCAGTACACGCTCACGCTGCAGGCCGAGCAGCTTGCGATCGCCGGCCTGCAGATGCCGGAGATCGAGGAAGCCGATTCTCCGCGCACGCTGTTTGAGGAGCGCATCACGCAACTGCGCGATTTCACCAAGAGCTTCGACAAGCTGTATGAGGCATTCCTGAAGGTCCGCCTGGGCGGATGGGATGCGGTGAAGAATTCCGTGAGGAAATGGATCGGCGAAGCCTCGAAGAAGCAGGCGGCGTGAATTGCCAACGATGCCATATTGTGAAGCTGGGAAAGAAGCGGAAAGTTCTGCAGAAAAGCGCGTATCGATCCGTTGCCCACAAGTGATAAATGGTATATGATTGCCGCTGGTGGATGAGGCTGCTGTGGCAAGCGGCATCGAGGACGAGACGTATGCTCCTCGTTGGCCGGCATCACAGCGGTTCATCGCCGATCATCACGATCGGCAACATGCCTGCGATGCTGCGGCATGGAGTTAGGTGCGGGAGGCCGTTTATGTGGCATCCTGACATGCCTGTCGTGCGACGATGCACGACTTACTAGCCCACCTTTTCCGAGCGATGAGAGCCCGGGAACAGTGACTAACAGTAATTTGTAGTTAAAAGCCGTTTTTCCGACTTACGTTGGAGGGTTTTGGCGTTCTGGACCGCTTTGGCTTTGGAAGGGCGCGGTCCGCTAAAAGGACGCCGACTGTCGGGTGCCGTGGGCTGGCAAGCAATCGCCAGGCACTGATTCGGAGGGCGGATCGGTGATCCCGGGGCTTCGACAGGTTTAGTGAGGCGCAGGTTCCTGCGTCTCTACAGGCCCCCTGCATTGGGCAGGGAGAGGCCTGGCGGTCGTAGGGTCAGCTCTTCCGATGGTGGAGAGAGCCTCAATGCGGGCCAACGCCCGCGATTGGATTGGCGAACTGGCGGGATGGAACTCGACGGGGAGTTCCACCCGCCTCGCCTGCTTTTTGGGGCAAGCCAACTGCTGCGGGAATCAGTGGACGCACATTGAGGATCCTTCTTTACCACGAAGCAACGAAGCAGCACAGGCTTTCGTCCCTTCGTCGGTTCGTCGCTTCGCGGTGAAGCATTGTGCGGGCAAGGACGCCCGCGCTCCCGGTAGTCGTCGTTGCGTCGTCGTTGCGTCGTGGTGAAAAAGCAGATTGGCAGCTCTCTCGGCTGGGCGATCAGCCATGAGCAGAGCCCATCTTTCTAACCGCGCGACGCATCAATCAACCAGATGCAACTCGAATCTATCACCGCTGGTACCAGCGGGCCTCTACCGCATCCCGAAACGCATGTAACAGCTCCGGACGAAAGTCGTAGGGAAGGATCCCGGTACCGGCGATCGGAGAGGCAAACTGACGCAGGTCATGAACAAACCGATCGGCGGCTACGATGGGGTCATCGGCGAGTACCGGCGGCGAGACATTTCGGCGAATGGAGATCCTGGCGTCAGACGGGATGCCGGCCGCGAACCGCTCCGCGTCGGCCGCGTAGTCGCAGAGGATCGTGGTAGCACCCGAAGCGCACAGGGCGTCGACGATACTGATCGTGTCGCCGCCCATGACCAGGGGGCGGTCCACCTGGCCGGCCTGCTTAAGGTGCGCCATCAGGCGCTGATGCAGCGGCAGGACCATCTGGCAGTACATGTCGGGGCTGAAGTTTGGCGGCGAGGCGGCGCTGTCGAACAGGACAACGTCCACTCCCCTGCCGCGCAGATATCCCGTCCAGCGCAGTGCCAGTTGCAGGCTAAACTCCAGCAGCTTCCCAGCGGCCGGCTCGGCACAGGCGGCCGACATGATCAGCGCTTCCAGCCCAACCAGCTTGGCGGCAATGCTGACCGGCCCGCTCACTCCTGCACGCAAGCAAGCGGCATCCCCTATCCTGCGCCTGGCCAGCAGGGTTGCCTCGGCGATCAGCGAGAATCGGCCAGCATGGGGAATGTCCGGCAGGCGCAGCTCCGGCAGGTCATCTATTGACCACGGCGGAGATGCGATCTCCGGGCAGGATTCGCTGGAGATGGCATCGACCTTCGCGCCGCAGGCCTCCGCCTCAATGTTGTAGATATCGACACCAACGGTAAGCAGATCAGCACGATACTGCTGATACTCCGCGACCATGGCGTCGCAGAGCAGATCGGCGCTATACGCCACGTCGGCCGGCGGTCGGCCAATCAGCGCCGCCTTGTGCTCATAGATCGCCGGTTCCCACAAAAGCCGTCCGGGCATGCAACCCCCTGCTCATGCGGTTGGCTGGCTCTCGCGTCGGCGCACGAAGTGAGAAAGCAACAGCAGGACGCCAAGGACGATCACCAGGATCGGCATCTCCACCCCGGGCTTGAGCAACTCCAGTTGTCGCAGCAGTGACAGGACCGACGCCGTCACCAGCAGCCAACCGACCACCAGCGAACGACGTGTACGTCCGCCCACCAGCAACACGAAAATCCCGGCCACCGCCAACCCGCCGGTCCAGACCCAGTCCACCCCCGGCATGATCTGCAGAACATTGAGCAGCCAGAGCACGCCGATGGCGATGATCACCGTGGGGGCGACGAATTTGTTCATCCCATAACTGTAAGTGGGCGGGATTGTGACCTCAAGAAGTGCCGATCGGCCTGTCACTGACGCGTTGCATTTGGCATATCTTTCAGATTCAATATCACACCTGTAACGGGAAGGAAGGCCATGGCATCTCTTAGCGCGCCCACGAATCTCAAGTGCGAGTACGAAGTTAACCCCATCGGGATCGGCAGCATCTCCCCGCGACTTTCCTGGCAGATGGATGATCGCCGCCGGGGTGCGAGGCAGACGGCATACCAGGTCATAGCCGGCAGCGAACCGGGGGAGAATGACCTGTGGGATACCGGCAGGGTTGAATCCGATGCCAGCGTGCAGATCCCCTATGCAGGCAGCACGCTGCGTTCGCGGCAGCGGGTTTACTGGCGCGTACGCATATGGGATCAGGATGGGGTCGAGACGCCATGGTCGTCGGTCTCGTTCTTCGAGATCGGCCTGCTGGACCAGCGCGATTGGCGCGGCGAATGGATCACGCTGCCAGAGAAGGAGCATCCGGTTCCTTCGCCGGCCATCTACCTGCGCAATACCTTCGAGCTGGATGATCAGGTAGAGGATGCCCGGCTGTACATCACCGCCCGCGGCGTCTACATCCCCTATCTCAACGGCCAGCGCATCGGCGGCGATCGGCTGACGCCCGGCTGGACCGACTACAACATCCGCATCCGCTATCAGGCGTATGACGTCACGGAGCAGCTCCGCAAGGGAGTAAACGCCATCGGCGCGATC
>JAKORQ010000437.1 GCA_029777755.1 Planctomycetota bacterium | reverse complement strand
TACCTGCGCGAGGATGTGCCGGTCTACGTCGTCTCGGATGCCCTGGTTAAGGATATCGTTGGCTTCAAGTTCCATACTGGCGTGATCGCGGTGGCGCAGCGGAAGCCGCCGGTTAGCCTTGATGAGGTGATGTCTCGCGTCGGCCGGGAATGCACATTCGTTGCCCTGCCGGATACCTGCGGGCTTCAGAACATGGGCTCGCTGATCCGCGTGTCGGCCGCCTTCGGGGTAGATGCGGTGCTCCTCGGCCAGCGCAGCGTTGATCCGTTCTATCGCCTGCCGATCCGCGTTTCCATGGGAACCTGCTTCACGGTGCCCATCGTGCGTTGCGAGGATCTTTACACGGACCTGGCCCGCCTGCGCGACAGGTGGGGCGTGCAGCTCATCGCTACAGTCCTGAGTGATGATGCCGAGCCGATACAGCAGGCGGCTCGTCCCGATCGCATCGCTCTGCTGTTCGGCGGAGAGGGGTATGGCCTGGATGAGCAGTGGGTGAGGCTGTGCGACCGGAAGGTGACGATCCCGATGAAGCTGGGCACCGATTCGCTGAACGTGGCGATCTCAGCAGGGGTTTTCCTGTATCACTTCACCAACCGGCATGCATAGCTGAGCTATAATGAACTCTTTTCGTTGCGGCTCGAACTATTGTCATAACTGTGACGCAGACCACTACTTCAAAGCAGCAGATTGAACTGTTGGCGCCGGCCGGCGACAGCGAGGCCATGCGGGCGGCCGTCGCCAACGGCGCTGATGCCGTTTACTTTGGCCTGGCGAACTTCAATGCCCGTCACCGCGCCGATAACCTGGCCGGCGAATCCCTGCGGGAGACGCTCAGGTATCTTCACCTGCACAACGTGCGCGGCTATGTGGCGTTCAATACGCTCATCTTCCCCGACGAACTGGAGCAGGCTCAGCAGAGCATCATCGAGATCGCCGAGAGTGGCGCGGATGCGGTGATCATCCAGGACCTGGGGATCCTGTACCTGATCGGCCTGATGGCGCCGAGTCTCCAGCGACATGCATCCACGCAGATGACCCTCTCCGATGCCCGCGGTATCGAGGTGGTGACGGCCATGGGGATATCACGCGCCATCCTGGCCCGGGAGCTATCCATCCCGGAGATTCACAGGATCACGCAGAACACCACCACCCCGGTAGAGGTGTTCTGCCACGGGGCATTGTGCGTGGCGTACAGTGGCCAATGCCTCACCAGCGAGTCGATCGGCGGCCGATCCGCCAATCGCGGACAGTGTGCCCAGGCTTGCCGCCTGCCGTATGAGATAGTCGTCGACGGAAAGACGATTGACCAGCACGGCAGGCAGTTCCTGCTTTCGCCACAGGACCTGGCTGCATACGAGCTTGTGCCTGACCTGATCGATGCCGGCGTTGCCAGCCTGAAAATAGAGGGGCGGCTGAAGTCAGGGCAGTATGTCGCTGCCACCACCGCGGCCTATCGCGAGGCGATCGAGGCTACCGCCGGTGGCCAGCGACCCAGGCTTTCTCCTGAGCGGGAAGCACAACTCACGCAAAGTTTCTCGCGCGGCTTTACCCACGGTTTCCTCGATGGCGTCAATCATCAGGAACTAGTCCAGGGTACGTTTTCCAAGAAACGCGGAATCTGCGTTGGGGAAGTGGTCGGAACTGACGCTGACTCAGTCACCGTGAAGCTCAATCGCGGCCACTCGATCAAGCCCGGCGATGGGATCGTCTTCGATGAGGGGCATCCCGAGCAGGATGAAAAGGGTGGACGCGTCTATGAGGCAGCGTCTGCCCCGGGCGGGTTGGTGCGGCTGAAGTTTGGACGGGGGGCGGTAGTGACGAGAGCGGTGGCCAGCGGCTCCCTGGTGTGGAAGACGGACGACCCGGCCATCAATCGCCAACTGGAGCAGACCTACAAGCGCGATATCGTGCCGCGACGCGAGAAAATATCCTGCACCATCCGTGCCGTAGCTGGTGAGAAGCTGCGCATGGTCATGAGGGATGAATCGGGCGCGGAGGTGGCTGTTGAGTCGCTTATGTCAATGGAGCTGGCGCGAAAGTTTGCCCTAAATGAGAAGCTGGTGCGCGAACAGGTTGGCCGGCTGGGCGACACGCCTTACGAGTTGGGGGATGTGAAGCTGCACGGGAGAAGCGAGAGCGATCTTCCCGACGCAGTCATGGTTCCCAAGAGCCTCCTGAACGAGATGCGGCGTGAGGCGGTGCAGAAGCTTCTGGCCATCCGCGAGCAGGCAAGGAGACACCCTGTCATCCGCCCAAACGCGTTGCGCGAGGTGCGCGAGGAGATTGCACGGGCTTATCCGCCGACCAGCGGGGTTGGTAACGCATCCTTAACGGTGCTGGTGCGCACCATGGAGCAGTTGGAGGCCGCCATCGGATGGCAGAAGCGCCATCCCGGCCGGCTGGTAATGACCTGGTGCGACTTCGAGGACGTTCGCCGCTATGCCCGGGCGGTGGAGATTGCCCACCGGGCCGGCGTAAGCATCGGTTTGGCCACCATGCGCATCATCAAGCCGGGAGAAGATGGCTTCCTGAAGATCATCGCCGATGCCGCTCCCGAGGCGATCCTGGTGAGAAACCTCAGCGCCCTGGCCTACATGGCCCAGCGCTATCCAAATGCGCAGCTCGTGGGGGACTACTCGCTCAATGTCGCCAATGAGATCTCTGCGTTCGTACTCCTGTCCGGCCATGGATGGCGTGGAGAGACCGGCGCCAGCCTGTCGCGCCTGACGCCAAGCCACGACCTAAATGCCGCCCAGTTGGAGGCGATGCTTCGTCGGATAGATGGCGGGCTGTTTGAGGTTGTGCTGCATCAGCAGATGCCCATGTTCCATATGGAGCATTGCGTTTTTGCCCACATGCTCTCCGATGGCAAGGACTATCGCGACTGTGGCCGGCCGTGCGAGAAGCATCGCGTGTCTTTGCGCGATCGCGTTGGCATCGAGCATCCATTGCAGGCCGATGCGGGATGTCGCAATACCGTGTTCAACGGGCGTGCTCAGAGCGCAGGTGCGTATGTGCCGCGGCTGCTTGAGCTGGGTGTGCGGCATTTTCGCGTTGAACTGCTCCAGGAAGATCGCTCGGCCACCGATTCTTTGCTGACGTACTACAGTGATCTGCTTGCTGGCCGAAAGAGTGAGCGTCCCCGGACAGGGCTGAAGGTACTTAACCTCATGGGCGTGACCCCGGGCACACTTGAGTTTGAGTGAAGTCAGGCTGACTAACATTGGGCAGGCTACCTGGGGAATTGGAACATCCTCCCGGAAAGGTTTAGGATTGCGGGCGTATGGCAACGACGACGTTAACAGCGGTTCCTGATGCAACTGGGCACTTTGGTGTGTATGGCGGCACCTTTGTTCCCGAAACGCTCATGAGTGCCCTGGCTCAACTTGAGCAGGAGTACACCCGGGCGAAATCCGATCCGGAGTTCATCCGCGAGTTTGAGCACTACCTTAAGACGTTTGTCGGTCGACCGTCGATGCTCTATCACGCCATGCGCCTCACGGAGAAGCTCGGCGGCGCCCAGATCTATCTCAAGCGAGAAGACCTGAACCACACCGGGGCGCACAAGATCAACAACTGCATCGGCCAGGCCCTGTTGACGGTGCGCATGGGCAAGAAACGCGTCATCGCCGAGACCGGGGCCGGGCAGCATGGTGTGGCGACGGCCACCGTGGCCGCACTGTTTGGCCTGAAGTGCGATGTCTACATGGGCGCGGAGGATGTGCGCCGGCAGTCTCTCAATGTATTCCGTATGAAGCTCATGGGGGCCAACGTCATCGCCGTGCAGAGTGGCCAGAAGACGCTCAAGGATGCCCTTAATGAAGCCATGCGCGACTGGATGGGGTCCGTTGCTGATACCCACTACATCATCGGCACGGTTGCCGGGCCGCATCCCTTCCCGGCCATGGTGCGCGATTTCCAGGCCTGCATTGGTCGAGAACTGAAGCAGCAGTGCGTGGAGCAGATTGGCCGACTGCCGGATGCAATCGTCGCCTGTGTAGGCGGTGGATCGAACGCGGCGGGCGTGTTTTATCCGTTCGTCGACGATTCCGACGTGCGCCTGGTAGGTGTGGAGGCCGGCGGGCGCGGCATGAGCCTGGGCGAGCATGCGGCCACGCTGTGTGCCGGCCAGCCGGGTGTGCTGCATGGTTGCCTGTCCTACGTGCTGCAGGATGAGGACGGGCAGACGGCCGACGTCCATTCGGTCTCGGCCGGGCTGGATTATCCCGGCGTCGGTCCAGAGCATGCCTACTGGAAGGACACCGGCCGGGTCGAGTACACCCGTGCGACGGATGCCGAGGCCCTGGAGGCCTTCCAGGTGCTTGCCAAGTGTGAGGGAATAATACCAGCGCTCGAGTCATCG